>JBEEIV010000139.1:0-3984 GCA_041169645.1 Bacteroidota bacterium | reverse complement strand
AAAATCCAATTAAAGCAACCCATGAAACTCTACCGAGGAAAAGGTGGATTTCATTAATAAAGGTACCTAGAAAATGAAATCAATTACTTTTAATGATGGCGATTCTGCCACAATTAACTTCCCGATAAAATTGCTGATCGCATGCGCGTTCTTACTACAAATGTTTACTTCCTATGCACAAGTTGTCTACTATCCAAAACTCAATACCACGTTTGAGTTTTACTTGAGAGAAATCACCGGATTTGATACAGAGTTTAAATTTCATTTTGAAGCTCCAAACGAAAAACTTTTCACACGAACAAAAGAATGGGGCGCCGACGGATTCGGAGTAATAGCTGAACGAAAAAAAATTGTTTTTTATGGCGCAACCGAACAAGCGATTGAACATGCCATTTATTATACCTTGGAACATTCATTCGGCATTCGCTTTTATAGTGCCGAAGAAACATTTATCCCCAAATTAGCCCGAATCAAACCACTACCCTTCACCATCTATGAGCAAGTTCCCGCTTTCGAATACCGCGAAGTTTTTTACGGTGAGGCAAGACGAGCTGGTTACGCGGAATCCTTTTGTTTAACTGACGGACAAGGAACGGGAAGTTTTGAGCGACATCCAGGTTGGGGTCTATGGGTGCACACCTTACATCGGTTGTTACCACCTGAAACGTATTTCGAAAATCATCCGGAATATTATGCGTTGCGCAATGGCGTCCGGATGAAAGACCAACTTTGCCTGAGTAATCCCGAAGTTCTTACGCACGTGAGCAATGCACTACAATTGGAAATCAACAAACATCCAGATGAAAAATACTGGAGTGTCAGTCAAATGGATAATTACAATTTTTGTGAATGTGAAAAATGCGCACACATTGATGAAGCAGAAGGTTCTCACGCTGGTTCCATTATTCGTTTTGTGAATGAAATTGCCAAACTTTTTCCAGACAAAGTCATCTCAACTTTGGCGTATCAATATTCACGCACCGCACCAAAAGCAACCAAGCCCCTTCCAAACGTCAACATCATGCTTTGTACGATTGAGGAAAACAGGGCGAAATCATTGACAGGTACTGGATTTGAAAAAGATTTGGCGGAATGGTCCAAAATCAGTCAAAACATCCTCATTTGGGATTACGTGATAAACTTTTCTCACATGGTGATGCCTTTTCCCAATTGGCCAACCCTTCAAGAAAATATTCAGCTTTTCAAAAAATATGGCGTGAACATGCTCTTTGAACAGGGATACAACAATTCCTCCTCCGAAATGCAAGAACTGCGCTGTTTCCTTCTTTCGAAATGGATGTGGGATCCATCAATCGACGCAGATAGTTTAATACAGCAATTTTTAAGCAATTATTACGGTGTTGCAGGTCCAATCATCAAAGAAATCCTGGATCAAGAAGTACGGGCACTTCAGCAAAGCGGAAAAGCACTAACCCTATACGAGCCACCTGTAACGCATATTTCTGGTTACTTATCTCCTGAAAATCTTCATTGGTATTTTTCTATGCTAAAGAAGGTGAAACAAAAGAAAGGATTAACAACCAAACAATTAGAACGATTAGAAATGGCCGAACAAAGTTTTCGCTATGCCTACTTGGAAATTTCAAAATCACCAAAAGCAGGGAAAGACTGGATTTTCTATGGTGATCAAAACGAAGCAGATCAAATGCTGACCACCTTCGTTCATTTAGCCGTTTCAAACGGACCAAAATTATTACATGAAATCAAACTGAGCCCGAAAGAATACGAGCAAATCACCAGAGAATATTGGAAAAATGGAAAGGTAAGCCATCTAGGTACAAACGCCCAATTGAAATACATACAACTCCCCAACAAAGCCTACCTAGATGGGGCAATAATTGATACGAATCAATTCAATAGAGCCCAACCATTATTGAATGGAATCAAAGGAACGACAGATTATCAATACAATTGGCAAGGATGGCAAGGCAGAAATGCCGAACTCATCATTGACCTTGGAAAAGTGGATTCCATTTCGTCTATTCGTTTGAACTTTCTTGAAAACAATTCCGCATGGATTGTCGGTCCGAAAGCGCTGAATGTACGCATTGCACAAAATTTGGAGGACTTGAAAGGTCCAAGCGTTGCTGAAGGAACCGTTGAAAATTCCGATGCGGGAAAACAAATGCCTTCGGGAACATATCCACTTCAATTAACCCTTCCGCGTAAAACAGCTGGACGTTTCCTGTCCATTCAAGTAGTCAATCCTGGAGCTTTACCGAAATGGCGTGGCGTAGACGGAGATGGATGGTTATTTATCGACGAAATTGAAATACACTAACATGAAATCGTACCTTACTCTTTTTATTTCGAGTTTATTATGGACATCAGTCCAAGCGCAAGAACACGAACAAAACTACTTCGCACCAACAGATCCTTTGGTTCAAGCGAAATTAGAAACGTGGCAAGACTTCAAATTTGGATTACTCATGCACTGGGGAACGTATTCCCAACTTGGTGTGGTGGAAAGTTGGAGCATTTGTCCTGAAGATGAAGATTGGTGCATTCGACGAGGTCCATACAAGAATGATTACTTCGGCTACGTCAAAAATTACGAAAACCTACAAACGACTTTCAATCCCATTCAATTTCAACCGGAGAAATGGGCGAAGGCTGCCAAGGATGCTGGCATGAAATACATGGTTTTCACGACCAAACATCACGATGGATTCTGTATGTTCGACTCACAATTTACGGATTACACTGTCGCAAATGAAAAGTGTCCCTATTCCACAAATCCCAATGCAAATATTGCCTTAAAAGTATTCGATGCCTTTCGCAAGGAAGGACTTTGGATTGGCGCGTATTTCAGCAAACCCGATTGGAGTAACGACGATTATTGGGATCCGACTTTTCCACCCTACGACCGAAATCCCAATTACGATTTAACGAAAAAACCCAAGAAATGGGACAGATTCGTGCAGTTCACACACCATCAAATCATGGAGTTGATGACCGAATACGGAAAAATCGACTTGCTTTGGCTCGATGGCGGTTGGGTGCAACCAATGACGGCAACGTCACCACGCTGGGGTTACAAACCTGTAAATCAAGACATCAAAATGGATTCGATCGTTTTAGAGGCACGAACATATCAACCAGGATTAATCGTCGTCGATCGCGCTGTTGAAGGTCCCAATCAAAATTATTTGACTCCAGAGCAACAAATTCCAGCAAAACCCCTTCCCTATCCATGGGAGTCCTGTATGACCATGGCGAACAGTTGGAGTTACGTTCCAAATGACCAATACAAATCCACAGCGAAAATTTTGGAAAACCTCTGTCTCATTGTATCTCGCGGAGGTAACTACTTATTAAACATTGCGCCAAATGCACAAGGAGAATGGGATCCTGTAGCCTACCAACGTCTTTCTGAAATTGGCTCTTGGATGAAAACCAATGGCGCAGCAATTTATGGAACGCATCCACTTGCTCCGTATGAAGTAAAAAGCGAACAAGGAACCTGGGTTTTTACGCAAAATGATCAAAAAGAAGCATTTGCCATATTCATTCCGACAGATTTGGAGGTGACTTTCGTCCCATTCCCAATGGAAGCACTACCTGAAATCAAAGGTAACTCCCTTTTCGGACTGAGTGATGGAAGTAAATACAAAACGAATAAAGCCGCAACGGTTGTGTTATATCAAGGGAAAGGACTTCCTCAAGTTTGGAAAATTGGTAAGTAAATACTAGCGCAACATGCACACTAATTGACACCATGATGAAAGAACCATACCTTGACTTAAACCGAAAGAATTGGAACAACCGAGTGGATGGACACCTCGCATCCGACTTCTACCGCATGGAAGCCTTTCGTGCAGGTGAAAATTCCTTAAAGGAAATTGAATTAGGTCTTTTGGGGGACATTTCAGGAAAAAAGATACTCCACTTGCAATGTCACTTCGGGCAGGATACGCTTTCCTTGGCACGCATGGGCGCACACGTCACAGGAATTGACTTCTC
>JBEEIV010000138.1:0-2999 GCA_041169645.1 Bacteroidota bacterium | reverse complement strand
TGGACATCGATTCCTGGAACTTCTAACTGTACTGAAGTGGTTAGTTCAAATGCAGATAATTATGCTTGGTTAGCAACAAATTCAGGGTTGAGAAAATGGAAAGTTGGCGATGCTTCGTTAACAACAGTGCCTGTCTCGAATGGTGCATGTACCGCTTTGCAAATGTCGAAAGATGGACAAGTAATAGTTGCTTCTTTTGGTGCAAACAAACCTTTTGTTTCTATTAATGGAGGTTCATCTTTTTCGGATAAGTCTGGTACCGCGGCGAATGGTTTAGTTCCTTCAGGTGCTTCGCGCATTGAATTTGCGATTTCTCCGATTAAAAATTCTTCCAACCATTATTCATTGTATGCCGTTCGTACCAATGCTAACTTGATGAGTATGCACGTTTCTCATGACGATGGTCAAACGTGGAGTCAATTCGTTGGTGCATCAGCTCCGCCAAGTGAGTTTGATATCTACCGTAACCAAGGAACTTACAACAGCATTGTTTCGGTAAAACCAACTGATCCTGAATTAATCTTGATCGGTGGAATCGATGTTTGGAAATGGAAACAAATGGTGAATAACCCACCAAGTGGTGGATTTGAAAAAATCAGTCAATGGTTCGTATCTCCAAACTCTCCAATTTATGCACATGCGGATAACCATGAGATGAAGTGGGATGCAAACAATCGTTTATACATCGGAAACGATGGTGGAATAGGTGTTTCAAACAACTTTGGTGAAACGTGGTACCCTTCAAACCGCGGATATAACGTAACACAATTCTATGGAATTGCATTTGACAGAACCGGAGCAGTGATGGGTGGAGCACAAGACAATGGAACTTTGTACAATGACTTCAGTTTGTCTACTCCTCAAGAATTTAGAGAAGTCGGTGGTGGTGATGGATTTGAGTGTGAGATTTCTTTCTTCAACCCACGCGTGATGTTCTCCACGGTTTATTACAATTCAATATCTCGTTCAGGTGATAAAGGTCAAACCTTTACTTCTTTCGTACCAACGTTGCCAGCAACATACGATGATCCAGGTACAGATGGAAGTCCAAATCACCCGTTCCACTCTGAAATTTTCCTTGCGGAATATTATGATTTGAACTCAAAGGATTCGGTTACTTTGATTCCAACTAAGAATTATGCGGCTGGTTCCATCATTCGTGTTCCTTCTTTGTCTTCTGGTGATTCCATTACGTATGTAACGAGTACGCCTTTGTATTTCGATGATACCTTGGTATACGATCCAAGTTTAACAGTAGGAAATGAGAATTTTGGTATCAATGCTTCAACGGGTGAAACTGTTTCCATGGGTGCTGACACAGTAATTTACAATGTTACTTGGGATACTGTTCGTGTCCAAGATCCTTACCAATCATGGTTCCTAGTATATGTAAATGCAAAAAATGGAGAACTTTGGGGTACAAGAAACGCACTTCGTTTATCGGTAACTAATCCTCAATGGGTGTGTGTAGCGCGCAATATTGGAGGTGGATTATTCAATTCCATTGATGTTGAATTTTCAAAAGATTTAAATCACTGTTATGTAAGTGCAGGAAACGGTGTTTGGCGAATTGATGGACTAGGTTCAGTGTATACAAGTGATCCGAATTTTGTATCTAAGGTTGGTTACGTTACACAAAGTGGTGTGACAACAAATCCAAGTTACACAACGGCCACAAAAATTACGTCAACGAATTATGAAGGTATAGCGGTAAATCCGAACAATGGAAATGACCTCATCTGTTTCGCTGGATTCGGTGGATCGAATAGAAGATCACTAAATGCAAATGTTACCACACCATCCTTTACCGCATTATCAGCTATCACAACTCCTGGTGTGGCATGTTACGATGGTATCATTGATCGTAATAATTCAGATATTATCGTAGTGGGTACCTCAAGTGGTGCCTTCATTACAACAAATGGTGGAGCTTCTTGGGAGAATGCTTCTACTGGATTCGAAGGAACACCTGTATATGAAGTGAGACAGTCTTGGCGCACGTTTAACGAAGGAAATGACCGACCAGGTGAGATTTACCTCGGTACTTTTGGTCGTGGAATTTGGCGCTCGACAGCGTTCTTAGGTTTGGAGGGTAATGGTTCAAATGACAATGTTAAATTTGATACGAACTTGAAAACTTTCCCGAATCCAACAAGAGACAACACTACGGTAACGTTTGAGCTTGCAAATGCCGGAATGGTAGATATTCAAGTTTACTCGATTTCAGGTCGTTTGGTTAAATCGATTAGAAAATCAATGGATGAAGGAACAAACTCCATTTTAATTGATGGTGATAACCTAGCAAACGGAACGTACATTGTGAAGTTTAATTCAGGTAAGCAATCTGAAACTGTGAAATTCATCAAAATGTAATTTCTGATTTATGGATATTGAAAAGGCGACCATTTGGTCGCCTTTTTTGTGTCTAATATGTTACGATCTAATCACTCCTAAGAGCGTTTTTAGGTTAAGGAAGATGATTTTATTTTGTCAAACAAGTATCTTCACAACACTGCAACGATGGTTTTCCGTGTTGGTCAATAATTTCCATTTTAATCTGTGGACTGATGAACGGAATTCCTAGGTTCATTCCTCTCATAATGGTAAAAAGTCCAATCAGACTTAATGCGCAAGCAATCACTACTTTTGGTAAACGTATTTTCCAATTACTTTTGGCAATTAATGGCATAAAGAACATCGCCGGAATTGTTCCAAGTCCAAAAGCGGACATGGCTAAGGTAGATTGCACAATGGTCGTTCCTCCAAGTGCATTTGTTAAACCGAGGTAAACCAAACCGCATGGTAAAACGCCATTTGCTATTCCGAATGAAAAAGACCGAAAGGCAATAGGAAGTTCTTTGGTTTTAGCGAAAATTTGTTGAATAATGGAACGCATGAAATTTGTCCAGTTACCCAAAATAGGCCAGTTCTCTACTTGATTTGACCAAGCCATCAAAATGATGAGTATCCCCGTAAACACACTCATCCATTGCATCGTG
>JBEEIV010000137.1:0-7365 GCA_041169645.1 Bacteroidota bacterium | reverse complement strand
TGGCTACCGGGATCTTTGACTTATTTCGTGAATGGCGTTCCCGTTTCACATTATGCGGGTGATTTTGATACCCCTATGAATGTCATCGCAAATTTGGCCGTGGCTCGAGATGGTTTTGCGTTTAATCCTGGTCCAAATGAGGCAACAAATTTCCCTGCAGATTACCAGGTAGATTACATTCGAGTTTGGAAATTGACTTCGGACAATGAGTATAAAACAAGTAAGTTTTTAGGTGCGAAAACGACGATAGCACCTTTGAAATATGCCACCTTAACCTTTCATGCCGCACATAAAACAGAGATAAGCAAAAAAGTTCGTTTTGTGTATGATAAGAAAAAATTAGTACAGGAAGTAGGATTTATTTCGATGGTGCCGACAAAAGTACCAGACGGAAATGTAGGCGCATATCAAATTGATTTGAATGGCATTAATTCGGCTGATGTGAACATTCAAATGATTGATGCAGAGAACAATCATTACGAACCAACGCTGATTGAAACACATCGTCAGGTATTATTTTTCCCAAAAAAGGGAACCTATCAAATAACAATTGAATCGGGTGGACATCAAACCAAGTTTACGCTTACAATTTGATTCGCTCCATGAAGGCACTCTTTTTTCGCTTTGGTTCTTTCGCGGGAAAACGATATCCCCCGACTAATTTTAAGGAATAAAAATTTTGACGGTAAACCAATTGATTAAAGCGAATGGATTTATTGTCGAAGTCTGTTACTAAAAACAAGAAGTATCTTGGTGTGGTGTAACCTCCCATCAAGCGCACATCATAGCGTGGTGCAAGCCCGAGAAATCCCCGGAAATCCCCATTCACTTGGTAGTACTTTGCTTGAATAACTGGACCAAATCCGGCCCAACCTGCAATTTGCCAGTTTTTGAATCGGTTCACATAAGCATACCCGGGAACCAATCCAACATCAAAAGCAGAAAAGGTACTACTCATCGTTTTGGAATTCGTTTCGTCCTGCAATACCGATGGAATTAAACCGCCATTTTTGGTGTCCACACCAAAGAAATTCATGGTTCCTTTAACATACCAGGTATGAACAAGATTCGTATAATAGGATCTTTTCCCGAGTAAGGCGCCCATTTTAAAATCCTTGTGGTGAAAATACCAGGCGTTTGCAGAAATATTCAGGGATTGAATGGTGGGCTGGATGGAATTACGGTGAACAGCATCCAAGGTACTATCCCATCGATAGGCATTCAACAAGGAATAGCCGTGGATGTATTTAAACTCAAAATCATAATAGACTTTCTTCCAACTAAAATCTAATCCTAAATTATACTGCCGCGTACGTCCAAAATTTCCCGCATCTCGGATGTTGCCAATGTTGGGAATGCTGACACGAATCGCGATCCATTTGTAATTGAATCCTAGCCGAAGGAATGGCGCCAAGTTATTTTTATAGGTGATTTTATCCAATTCATTGGAAAGCGGATAATGAAGGTAAAATGGTGCGGAAGTATAGCCCATTTCTGCCGATACAATTTTTGAATTGCTAAAATCCAAAATGCTTGTATTTGGCTGAACATGCGCAGAAAGCGCGATGATTGTGAAAAGACTAGTGATGAATGTTTTCAAGGTCCAAGATAAATGCATAAACTTTTGCGATTTCTAGTCGCTCACTACTTCTTCCAGAACCACCTCCGTGCCCAGCTTCCATGTTACACTCGAATATGAGTGGATGGTCATCCGTTTTTAAGGTGCGTAATTTTGCCACATATTTCATGGGTTCCCAATATTGTACTTGCGAGTCGTGGTAACCCGTTGTGATGTACATGGCAGGATAGTTCATCTTGCGCAAATTGTCATACGGAGAATACGCCAACATATATTCGTAAAATGCTCGTTCTTGTGGATTTCCCCATTCTTCCCATTCACCTGTTGTCAATGGAATACTGACGTCTAACATCGTGGTGACCACATCTACAAAGGGGACTTGTGATACGATTCCTTTCCACAGGTATGGAGCCATGTTTGTAACGGCGCCCATCAATAACCCACCAGCAGAACCACCTTGTGCATAAAATCGTGACGCATGTCCGTAGCCTTTTTGCTGCATGTATTGAGCGGCATTGATAAAATCTGTGAAGGTGTTGATTTTCTTGGTGAATTTCCCGGATTCATACCAATGTTCTCCCATGTATTTACTGCCGCGAATGTGCGCTACTGCGTAGATGAATCCGCGGTTGAGTAAACTGAGTCGTGTTGCACTGAAAACATCCGGCAATGTATAGCCGTAGGAACCATAGCCGTATAACAAACAAGGGGCATTCTTCAGGTCTATTCCTTTTTTGTACACCAATGAAATGGGTATCCGCGTTCCATCATTCGCTAAAGCCCAGATGCGTTCCGATTGATAATCTGCTGGTTGAAATGAAGCATCCAAGAGTTTTTTCTCAAACCAAATACTTTGCTTACCTGATGCGATTTGATACCGGTAAACACGTGAAGGAGTTGTCATGGAGTTATAAGTGTAAAACAACTCATTGGTTTCATAATTATCATTCACTCCAAGTCCGATAAAATAGGTTTCCTCCTCGAAGGAAATAAATCGGTCTTCCTCCGCTGTTTTAATCCGCAATGTCCTGAGTCCATTTTGTCGCGCTTCGATTAAAATGAAGTTTTTGAAAACCGAAACCTCTTCAATCAGTACCTCTGGATTGTGTGCTACATATGTTTGGCACGAATCTATATCGGTCGGAATGCTTTCGGAGAACAAGATTTTTTTATTCGGCGCATCATGGTTGCTCAGGATGTAAAATCCTTGGTCATGGTGACTAACTTCGTATATGTGTCCACTTTTTCTAGGTAAAAACACGTGGGCTTTTTCCGCCGGTAACGAGGCATTGACCAATAAAATTTCGGAAGTTGTCGAACTGTGACAGGCAATTAACACGAATGCGTTGTCGATTGTTTTGCTCAGGCTCACATAAAAGCGTTCGTCTTTTTCTTCGAAGACCAATACATCTTCGGACTCATCCGTTCCGAGCCTGTGACGAAATACTTGAAATTCCCTCAACGTTTCCGGGTCTTTTTTGATGTAAAAAATCGTTTGATGGTCGTTGGCCCAAACGATGCTTCCATCCGTATCATGGATGAGGTCCTCATAAAAGCGTCCATCGCGATTGTTGCGGAAGCGAATTTCATATTTCCTGCGTCCTACGAAATCCTCCGAAATGGCTAAAGTTTGATTGTCCATCGATGGACTCCATTCCGCTAATTCGTAGAAGGAATGTCCCTTTGCTCGTTCATTTTCATCTAAAAAAACTTCCTCTTTCTCTTCGTTCCATCGAATCAGTTGCGTATAATCTTTCCCTTCGATTTGCCTGATTTGATAGGTGTGTTTTTGTAAAATAAAAGGCGCACTCACATCATTTGGATCGATCCTAGCATCGAATTCGTCAATGAGTTCATTGACAAAACCTTGAATGGGTTCAAAATACGCTTCACAATAGGCATTTTCCTTGGCTAAATGTGCTAATACGGCTGGGGAGTCGCGTTCATTCATCCAATAATAGGAGTCCAAGCGTTCGTGACCATGTTGTTCTAAAACATGTGGTTGCGTTGCTGCAACGGGTGCGTCTATCGAGGGTCTTTTCGACATAAAAAGTTCTTTTGATTGACGCTAATTGCGCCAAACGATGGATGAGTTTGCACAAATTTAGTTAATATCTGCCTTTTATATTTTACCTTTGAATGGTGAAGAAGTTGTACAAGCTATTATTAAACCGTTTACCTCGACCATTGCTCATCCGATTGAGTTATGTATTCCGCCTTTTTGCCCCGACCTTGTACCGTGGAAACAAGGTAGAATGTCCGGTTTGCGAGCGTTCTTTTTCTAAGTTTTTATCCTACGGATCAGATGTCGCTCACCGAGATAACGTCCTCTGTCCGTATGACCTGACCCTCGAACGCCATCGCCTCATGTGGTTGTACTTGCAACGAGAAAGTAATTTTTTTACTGCTGAGCATTTATCCGTTTTGCACATCGCTCCAGAACAGTGTTTCATCGATCGATTTCGAGCGCAAAAAAACTTGACGTATCTAACAGGAGATTTGGTTTCTCCTTTGGCAGATATCCACTTTGATTTGCACGAAATCCCACTTGAAAATGATCGATTTGATGTGGTTTTTTGCAACCATGTCATGGAACACGTTGATAATCCAGCGCAATGCATGCAAGAAATTTACCGTGTGATGAAACCCGGTGGATGGGCGATCATGCAAGTTCCACAAGATTTTACGCGTGAAACAACGTATGAAGATCCAAGCATCACGAGTCCGGAAGAGCGCGAAAAGCACTTTTGGCAAAAGGACCATGTGCGCTTATTTGGCAAGGATTATCCGCAATGGTTGGAAAAAGCTGGGTTCTCTGTGAGCGAATTTGATCTCAATAAACATTTTTCTCCAGAGCAAATTGAGCGCTTCTGTTTGATGAAAAGCGAAATATTGTATATTTTTCACAAAAATTAAATCATGAGAATACTCCTAATCCTTCTGCTCTTGCCCGTTTTTGGTTTTTCTCAAAAGGCATTGTTTTTAACCTTGAAACCCGTTTTTGGATCCCAAGATTACCAAATGCAAACCAATTACGTGGGTAATAATGGCAAAGTTGTTCGACTCAATTATTTGAAATATTACTTGGGTGATTTGACCATCGTTCATGACGGCGGACAACTACTTGATTTAAGTGAAAACGTATACCTGATCGGAGATACCAGTTTTACCTTGTTTTTAGGTCAACAGTCCGTGAACCAAATTGAAGAAGTTAGCTTTCTTGTGGGTGTTCCGAGTCGATTTAATACCCAATCTGGAGCCTTGGCGCAAGATATTTCCTTGTACCCTGAAACGAGTCCCTTGAGTTTCCAATCGCCATCTATGTATTGGGGATGGGCAGCAGGATACATGCACATGGTCACAGAAGGAAAAGCGGATGGTAATAACGACCAAACACCGGAATCATTGTTTCAATTGCACAACTTTGGCGACCACAGTCAAGCTCCGGTCAATCTGACCAACATCATTCAAACGAATACCAATGCGACGCAAATCGACATCCATTTAAATTGTCACATTGATCGTTGGTTGAATAACATCAATTTAGCTAGTGTAGGAATCCTACATGGTGAGGATGGGTTGAACTTGGAGGTCATGCAAAATGTACTTTCCCAAAACGTATTCGATCAGCCTGCAAATGCTAGTGTAGACCCTTTATCCAAAGAATTGGTTCAGTTTTCTTCACAGCAAGGTGCAATTCAATGTGCTTGGGTAGGCATGGAGAAGGAACTCAAGCTTCAATTATTGAATCAATCTGGGAGTTTATTGCGCACACAACGCGTAACAGAAGGACAAGGTCAATTTTCCTGGAGTGAATTAAGTGCCGGAATTTATTTTATTCAATACCTTGATCAACAAGGGAAATCTCAAAGTAGAAAAGTAGTTGTTTTCTAATGAAAACACTGCGTTTTTCTGGCATCCTTTCATCGGCTCTCTTGCTCGGCTTCATCCTGATTAAATGTAAAAGTCCAGCTAACCTAAATACGGGAATTGTTGTTCCAACGCCATCGGATAATCCGCAAACAGAAGCAAAAATTGCTTTAGGTAAAAAATTGTTTTTCGATAAACGACTGTCGTTAGATGGTACTGTGGCCTGTGCAACTTGTCACGTTCCGAGTAAAGCATTCACTGATCAACTTCCACTTAGTTTGGGTATTGATGGTCAACATACCGAGCGCAATGCACCGAGTATTTTAAATGCAGCATTTTTGAAAACAGCGATGTTTGATGCACATCTGGCCACTCTGGAGTTACAAGTGATTGTTCCAATACAAGAAAAAACGGAGATGGGACATAACATGAAAGACCTCATCAAACAATTAAGGGCAATTCCAGAATACCAACAAGCAGCGAAAGAAATATTTCAGCGTGATTTTGACGCGTGGGTATTAACGCGGAGTATTTCCGCCTATGAACGAAGCTTGCTTTCATTGAATGCTCGTTTTGATCAGTATCAGCAAGGCAATAAACACGCACTTTCTGCCGATGAAAAAGCGGGTTGGAAACTCTTCTCTGAAACCTTGTACTGTACAAAATGCCATCCCGCGCCTTACTTTACCACGTATGTCGCCGAGAATAATGGACTATACGCATCCTATGAAGGAAAAAACGACCAAGGGCGATTCCGGATTCACCATGATTCCTTAGATATCGGAAAATTCAAGGTTCCTTCGTTGCGTAATTTACCTCTGACGTATCCGTATATGCACGATGGAAGTTTGTCTAGTATCGATGCGGTGATCGATCACTATGCCAAAGGAGGAAACAAGCATGCACTGCAGCATCCAGCCATCGTTCCCTTCCAATTGACTTCCAAAGAACGTAAACAATTGAACGCTTTTTTTCATGCATTGGTGGATACAAGTTATTTACACCAATAACTCCGTATTTTTGTGACATGAAAACTTCCAACTTGGATCCCATTTGTGCTTTAGCAACAGCCAATGGCATTGGTGCCATTGCCATGATACGAACTTCAGGTCCACAGGCGAAGAACCTGGTCTCGAAGTTATTCTCCAAAGATCTATCCGCGCAAAAGACGCACACCGTTCATTTGGGTTGGATTTCCAACCTTTCAGGAGAGCGCATCGATGAGGTTCTGATTACTTTGTTTGACGACGGAAAAAGTTTCACCGGCGAAGAAAGTGTCGAAATTGCATGTCATGGATCCATCTACATTCAACAACAAATTTTACAGGCGTTGGGAAGCGTTGGCTTTCGCATGGCGGAACCCGGAGAATTCACCCAGCGTGCATTTTTGAATGGTCGCATGGACCTGTCCCAGGCAGAGGCAGTAGCTGATTTGATTGCCTCACAATCGAAAAACGCGCACGAAATTGCCTTAAAGCAATTGCGCGGAACCTTTTCAAATGAACTACAGGAGTTGCGGGAGAAATTAATTCATTTTGCCTCCTTGATTGAATTGGAATTAGATTTCTCAGAAGAAGATGTGGAGTTTGCGGACCGTACCGCTTTGAACAACATGGTTGCCGAGGTGCTCCGAATCGTTCGACGATTGGCCGCCTCTTTCGAACTTGGAAATGCCATCAAGCAAGGTGTTCCCGTAGCCATTGTTGGCGCACCAAATACCGGAAAAAGCACCTTATTAAACCAATTACTCGGTGAAGAACGCGCCATTGTTTCCAACATTGCTGGAACGACCCGAGATGTCATCGAAGAAACCTTGAACATCGACGGAATCTTATTTCGATTAATAGACACAGCAGGAATTCGCGAAACCACAGAAACGATCGAAGCGTTGGGTATTGAGCGATCCCAGCAGAAAA
>JBEEIV010000136.1:0-2551 GCA_041169645.1 Bacteroidota bacterium | reverse complement strand
AGCATTTGAAGTAAACGGTGAGACGGAACTCGTTCGCGGCATTACCACGAATGCTATTTCTCAAAACTACACGTTTAAGTTTGCTAGCAATCCAGGAGAATACCTTTCCACAGGATTGGCTGTTTCAAACACAGGAAATGCCTACGTTGTCAATGGTCAATTAGACATTGCCATCAACGAATACATTGCAGGAGTTCCAATGACCAAAACATTTAATTGGACTTTAGGGGAATCGGATGTGTTACCGAATTCATCTCAAACATTTTCCATGAATGGAAGGACCTTTTACGATCTAATGAAACAAAATGTGACGAACAACAGTGCCATTGAAAAACGTACGATGAAAGGCATTTACATTACGATTACCGGCGGTGCTGAAGAATTATACAATTATATGACTGTCAATAAACCGAGCTCTAGTTTAGCACAAAGTAAACCGAGCTACACAAACCTTTCTGTAACAAACGGCAAGCGGGTGGTTGGAATTTTCTCTTCCCGTCAAACAGTTAAAATTTACAAGCCATTTTATACATCTCCTCAACAAGCCTACATTCGAGCAATTGACAAGAAGAGCACACGAGAATTGTGCCAAGGTCCGATTACAGGAACCTATCTTTTTTGCTCAAATCACCCCGGAGACAACGTGGTTGGACAAGAGGAATCCTACGCTTGTCAATAATTTTTTAGGGTAAACTTATTGGAGTTCGTATCTTTACACTTGTGAGTGAAAGAGTAACCTATTTTGCCGATGTCTTGCTACCTGTTCCCATACATCAGGTTTTTACATACCGCATTCCGTTTGAGTTAAACGAACAAGTTCAAGCTGGACTCCGTGTTATCGTGCCATTTGGAAAAAACAAATTACTCACAGGAATTGTAACACGTGTTCACGAAGAAATTCCTGCCATTTACCAAGCAAAATACATCCTTCATTTATTGGACGACAAGGCCATTATCACGCCGAAACAACTTCAATTTTGGGAATGGATTTCCGCATACTACATGGCGCCCATTGGCGATGTGATGAATGCTGCTTTGCCAGCCAATTTTAAATTGGCAAGTGAAACAAAAATTCGTTTGCATCCAGAATTCGATTTATCCGTCGATCAACTTCATGAACGCGAAAAAACCATCGTGGAGTCATTGGAAATGAAAGATCAATTGAGTTTAAAAGAACTTTCAGATATTTTAGGGATTAAGACCATTCAACCGCTGATAAAAGCAATGATTGAACGGCGCATTGTTTCCTCTAGCGAGGAGATCAACGACCGATATGTGCCAAAAACACTGCTGTGTATTTCCATTAACGAACCTTTTTTGAAAGAAGAATCACTCAATGAATTCCTTCAAGAATTAGAAAATGGAAAACGGGCACAAAAACAGGTTGATGCGATTCTTCAATTCATCAAATTAAGCATGGAACAAGGTGGAATCCATGTTCCAATTTCCAAAAAAATCCTACTTGAAAATCAAGTAAGCGCTTCAGCAATCAACACTTTGGAAAAAAGAGGATTTTTTGTTGCTGAACGCTTTCAAATTGACCGGCTCACTGGACTCAGTAGCGAATTGAATGGATTTAAACCATTAACCGATGTACAACAAATAGCCCTTTCGGAAGTGGAAACGAGTTTTGAAGAGAAACAAGTTACTTTACTTCATGGAGTCACTGGATCGGGAAAAACGGAAATTTATGTTCAACTGATTCAATCCTATTTAGATCTTGGAAAACAAGTACTGTTTCTTTTGCCAGAAATTGCATTAACAACACAACTCATTCAACGTTTATCCGCTTATTTTGGGGAACAAGTCGGCGTTTATCATTCAAAATTCAATCAGAACGAACGCGTAGAAATTTGGAACCATGTTTTACAGAACGACCCAAATAAATACCGCATCATTCTTGGAGCAAGGAGTGCTATCTTCCTTCCCTTCCAGGATTTAGGATTCATTATTGTGGACGAAGAACATGAAAGTTCTTTTAAGCAATATGACCCTTCTCCGCGATATCACGCCAGAGATGCAGCCATCGTACTTGGCTCCTTGCATCAAGCCAAAGTTCTTTTGGGGACCGCTACGCCTTCATTGGAAACGTACTTTAATGCGAAGCAAGGAAAATTTGGGTTGGTTGAGCTCAATGAGCGTTACAAAGGACTCAAACTACCTGAAATTTGGTGTGCCGATTTAAAGAGAGAACGAAAATTAAAAAACATGCAATCGCATTTTACGCCCTTAATCTTGGACGAAATGCAATTAGCGCTAAATCAAGGCGAACAAGTCATGTTGTTTCAAAATAGACGCGGGTATACACCTTTATGGTCCTGCGAAGTGTGCAACTGGACACCAAAGTGCAGCAATTGTGATGTGTCCTTAACCTATCATAAACACAGTAACTTACTCAAATGTCATTATTGCAGTTACACTACTGCTCCGGTGGGAAGTTGTCCCGCTTGTGGAAGCAATCGCCTTCAAATGTTAGGATTTGGGACAGAAAAAATTGAGGATGAATTATCCATCATGTTTCCGCATAAAGTGGTAAAGCGCTTGGATTTAG
>JBEEIV010000135.1:0-5281 GCA_041169645.1 Bacteroidota bacterium | reverse complement strand
ATTAGGTTTTGTTTCTCCGTTTCGATGTCAAAGTGTTGATTCACGCGAACAAAGGTTGGCCCAGTTGGCAAATTCGGTTTGTATGGAACTTCATTCACCATCGATTGCCTGAAGAACGATTTCAACATCCATTTCATGATCACCCCTGGTTTATCGGTATTCTCACCAAGTACTTGCTGATATGCTACACAACAATGTGAGAGCATTTGTCCAGCATTCATTTTCCCCCATAATGCTGGCGTTTCATTCGTAAGTGCTGAAATTCTTGCCGCAAGGGAATCTGTTGTTTCCTGTAAATAAATGGATGGGAAAGCCATAAAAATAGAGGGATTAAAAAAGGCCATCCTAAGATGGCCTCATGTATTATGCTAGCACTTCTTTGACCAAGTCAGCGGCTTCTTGAAGTTGCACAGCTGAGTGGACATTCAGTCCTGATTCATCGATTAATCTTTTTGCTTCAACCGCATTTGTTCCTTGTAAACGAACAATGATTGGAACTGGAATTTCACCAATATTTTTGTAAGCATCAACGATTCCTTGTGCCACACGGTCACAACGAACGATTCCACCAAAGATGTTAATTAAGATTGCTTTTACATTCGGATCTTTCAAGATGATGTGAAACGCTTTTTCCACGCGTTCTGCATTCGCTGTTCCTCCAACATCCAAGAAGTTCGCTGGATTACCACCTGAAAGTTTAATGATATCCATCGTTGCCATTGCAAGTCCAGCGCCGTTTACCATACACCCAACGTTACCATCTAATTTCACAAAGTTCAAACCTGCCTCGTCTGCTTCAACTTCCGTTGGATCTTCTTCTGTTTTATCGCGCATTGCTGCGTAATCAGGATGACGGAACAAACCGTTACCATCTAGGGTAACCTTTGCATCAACTGCAATGATTTTGTTATCAGATGTTTTGAACAAAGGATTGATTTCAAACATGGAAGCATCTATTCCTTCATACGCTTTGTATAAAGCAGGAACGAATTTGCACATTTGTTTAAATGCCTCTCCCGATAATCCTAAGTTAAAGGCGATTTTACGTACTTGAAAACCTTGAAGTCCAACACGAGGATCAACAACTTCTTTATGTAATTTCTCTGGAGTGTGTTCAGCAACATGTTCGATGTCCATTCCACCTTCTGTAGAATAAATGATCACATTTCTGCCTTTTTCACGGTCTAAAAGAACCGACATATAAAATTCTTGAGGTTCAGCCTCTCCTGGATAATACACATCTTGAGCGATGAGTACTTGGTTTACAAGTTTACCTTTTCCATTCGTCTGAAGGGTAGTTAAATGTCCTCCGAGGATTCCAGCAACTTTCTCTTCTACTTGATCTAAACCTTTAGCAATGACTACACCATGTGAGCCAGTTTCTTCTACTGTTCCTTTTCCACGTCCACCAGCATGGATTTGCGCTTTCACGACAAACCAACTTGTACCGGTTTCCTCCGCTAATTGCTTAGCTGCAGCAACTGCATTTTCTACTTTATCTACTACTATCCCCTCTTGTACGGCAACACCGAAACTTTTTAAGATCGCTTTTCCTTGATATTCGTGTAAGTTCATTCTTGATTTTTTGCGTGGTAAAAGTACGTTTTTTCTCGTAAATGCATTGGAAAAATTAAATTATTTTACTCCATGCGATTTTTCCAAGAGGAAGATATTTCCCTCGAGGCATACGCTTTATTTTTAGCTTCATTCACATGGTTCCAAATCGAATCAATGGCATGTTGCAAAGCAATACTTTCTTCTTCCATTGCATCTTTCAGCAATTCAGGACTTGAAAAATGTTCTTTCACAAAATTCGTGTCGAATTTTCCACTTCTAAATGCCTGGTGTTTGAGTACAAACTTACCGAAATCCAAGGTCGTTTTTACACCTGAAATCTGGTAATCATCAATCGCTTTTATCGCCCGATCAATGGCTTCATTTCGTGTTTTACCCCAAACAACTAATTTAGCAATCATTGGATCATAGTAAATTGGGATTTCCATTCCTTCCTCGAAGGCATCGTCCACACGTACGCTTTTACCGGTAGGAATTCTATAGCGATTCAAGGTACCAATGTCCGGTGTGAATCCATTTAAACTATCTTCTGCATAGACGCGAATTTCTACGGCATGACCATGAATGGCTAATTCATTTTGAAGTTTGGGTAAGCGTTCACCGCGTGCCACTCTAATTTGCCATTCAACCAGATCCAGTCCGGTTATTTCTTCCGTCACCGGATGCTCCACTTGGAGTCTTGTATTCATTTCTAAAAAATAAAAATTCAAATCCGCATCGATGAGAAATTCGACGGTTCCAGCGCCTTCATAATTACAAGCTTTACAAACCTGAACGGCTGCCGCACCCATTTTCTCGCGTATTTCCGGAGTTAAAACGGCACTTGGCGCTTCTTCGATCACTTTTTGATGCCGGCGTTGGACGGAACATTCGCGTTCAAATAAATGCACGGCATTTCCATGTTGATCGGCAAACACCTGAATTTCTATGTGGCGAGGTTGATTGACAAATTTCTCAATAAATACGGCATCGTCACCAAAAGAAGAACGCGCCTCATTTTGAGCTAAAATCATTTGCTCCTCAAATTCATCCTCGGCATAAACAAGTCTCATGCCTTTACCACCTCCACCTGCAGATGCTTTAATGAGAATTGGGTATCCAACTTCTGCCGCAATGCGTTTTGCAGCAGGAATGTCTGAGATGGCTTCATCGACTCCTGGAACCAAGGGAACATGATAATCTTTAACTGCTTGTTTCGCACTCAACTTATCCCCCATTAATTCCATTGATTCTGGTGAAGGTCCGATTAGTTTCATTCCTGCCTGCTTCACTTTGCGCGCAAATCCTGCATTTTCGGAAAGAAATCCATATCCTGGGTGAATTCCATCAACACCTAAGTCTTTGCAAATAGCTAAGATTAAATCTTGTTGAAGGTAGCTCTCAGAGGATGGACTTTTTCCCACATAAACGGCTTCATCAGCCTCCAAAACATGTGGAGCTTGTGCATCCGCATCCGAATAAATGGCTACACTTTGAATGTTCATTTTTTTCAAGGTCCGTAGAACTCTTCGAGCGATTTCACCACGATTTGCTACAAGTACTTTTTTCATAATTTTTCTTTTATTTCGTTCTCGGTCTCTGGATTCAAATTTGTACTATTCGGAACCGTTACCGCTTGTCTTTTTCGATTATCCAAGGGGATTTCCCCCTTTTGTTTACCCTTAAATATACGTGTTGCTTTTTGAATAAACTGGAGTTCATTCCAATGGTTAAATTCTTCTCCATACGAAATACCAATTCCTTGAGTAAAGGGTCCTGCGTTCTGTTTAACTGTCGCGTTGTTTGACTCATTGAATGCTCGTACCCTGAAATTATCTTGAATCTTATACTCAATGGACACATCACCAATGACCGAGTTTTGCACACTTTTTACCCCACTATTCTCACTGGTTGTGGAACGGTTTTCAACTCCAATACTCGTTGAGACGACAAGCCGATCGTTCAACAAACCTTTATTCATTCCAATCGCTACACTTGTTTCACCTTGAGTCGCATCTGATCCAACATCGAGGTTTAATTTATAATTCTCAGATAAATTGCTCAATGCGGCATTGATTTGTGATTCAATTAAATCCAATGCAGCAGAACCACCAGCAGAAATATTCCCTTTCAAAGGTTGGAACTTACTGACCAAAAGCAGGGAGAAAAACTGGCGGTTTTTTTCATCCGAATCTGCCAGGACCCGATCGATGAGTGCCCTTCCAGTTTCCGGAGCACGCGGTGCCTTAATATCAAAGGAAATTTGAGGTGAAATGAGCTTATCTGACAAATTCAAATAACAATAAATATCTTGATTCACAAGGGATTTATCTGCTAACTCAGGACTTAATTCTAAAATAGACGCTTTTTTAGTTGCAACCGTTTTCACATCGATTAAGGCATTGTACGGATCTCCTGTCCACTCAATTAATGAACCACTTTCGATCATAAACAATTGTTTAATCGATCCCATGGCGAAATTATATTTACTTCCAGCTGCGATGCGGTATTTTCCAATGATGGATAATTGATCCAATTGATCCAACTTAATATTCATGTTTCCATCACCACGCGCAATGATTTCATCGCCAATTTGTTCATTAAAGATCAACTTCATTTGAGCATCCGGAGTCACTTTGAAATTTAAATCCAAGTCGATTCCGGTAAAATCGAGCTTCCTTTCCAGTTGCTCTTGTAAGTTAGATTTATTAATGAACTGAATGAAATCATCCTCTTTTTCAATTTCCGAAACACCGTACATCGGGAAGATAATTTCCGTATTCTTTTTTGTTTCCAGGTTTACAAAAACATCTAAATCACTCTCCGTACCTGAAATGTTCACAACACCACGCGCGAATGCTTTACCATAGTAGACATCCCCCTCTTTATACTTGGTATTCAAAACCATGAATTGGTCGATGGCCGCATTCTGTTTCGTAAGGGGATTTATTTTGCGAATGTCATCTTCCATGTTGAATTGCAAGTCAAAATTCCAATCACTAAAGTTTTCGTGGTTGATGGTTCCAATGATATAGGAAACATTACCGACCTCATCATAGAGTGGAATATTCGTGATTTCAAAAGATTCTTCTTTCACATCAATGATACCCTCTGTGCGGTATTTCACTCCTAACAATTCCACTTCTGCACCACCGTCAACTAATCGGAGTTTACCACTCAACTCTGGTTTTTCTGGGCTTCCTTTCACTTGGATGCTTCCATTTATTTTCCCGTGTATATCCTTTACCACATCCGGATCCAAATAAGCATTGGCAAATTTTATATCCGTTTGATCAAATTTTAATTTTAAATCAAGTTCATTTTTTTTCACCGCATAAAGTCCATTGAAATCGAAGGTCCGCAAGTTCTTGTATTTCAATTCTCCCTGCATGAAAATGCTTTCTCTTTTTTCATTCCAATCCGTCAATACGGAAACCGTTCCGACTTCTTCTCCATCAATAGCTAAGTTCTCTAATTGTGCATCGCAGCTAAAGTTGAGGTTTGTAAAGGGATTAGAAACATCTCCCCAACCAGAAAAGGACCCGCTATATATTTGGGAAGAACCAAACATGTGACTCAATTCATCCAATTTTAATTGACTTACTTGATAGTGTAGTTTATCCGCGTTGTTTTTTGTTAAACAACCAGCTATTTTAATCAATTGACCATCCCTAGAAAGGCGGAAATCCTCAATACTCACATCATTATTTGCCAAAGCGACAACTGA
>JBEEIV010000134.1:0-7528 GCA_041169645.1 Bacteroidota bacterium | reverse complement strand
ATCTGATTTTATTTACACTTCCGAACCACATATTCTCGTGCACATGCAAGATTTGTCCACAGGAAAAACCAAAACCGAAGCTTATAAATGTTATTTATCGGAAATCACTGATAATGACTTTACCTACAGTACTGATTTTTCGAACAAACAAATCGGTGTAAGTTACCTCAACTTTCAATCTAAAATGATCGATTCTTTGGTCGTTAGACAATCATTTAAAGAAACAACCTTAGAGTTAATTACTGATGGAATGACTTCGAATTTTTTAACAGAAAATGATTTCTTTATGATTGGAATGGTTCCATTGTCATTTGGCCCTGTTCCGAAATCACCTGGCATGCAAGTTCGAAAGAAGGGAGATAGTTTACAAATCAAAACTTCTGTCCCTTTGACCTATTTGCCAATGGCTTTAATGAAAAAAGCACGTCAAAATGGAGAGCAAGTGCCAGACTCCATGTTTACCAATGTTCCATTAAACGAATGGGTTGAATTCAAAACAACGACGCTTTACCATTGTGGAGATCAACAGTTCGTCTTTAAACGGGCATTAAATCATGCGAAAAAGGTTCTCATGCCTTCCGGTAGAAAAAATGTAGGATCAGATTATTTAACCGTGCGCGTTTCCGATGGAAAAGCAAGCAAAGTTGTTCAATTAGAAGGTGGTATGGGTGCCATTCCTACACCCGTTCGATTCGCCATGAATAATGTCATGTATCAACTCGAATATGGCTCCATTCGCAAACCAATTAACTTCCAAGTTTTGTGTAGGGATTTTAAACTAGATAAATATCCAGGAAGTGAATCACCGTCTTCCTTCTCGAGTGAGTTGACGGTCATCGATCCAAAGCGAAATGTGAAAAAGGACCGAAAAGTTTTCATGAACAATGTGATGGATTACAATGGATATCGATTTTTTCAATCAGCTTATGACCTCGATAATCCAGCAACCCCAGAAAATGAAGAAGGAACAAGGTTGAGCGTCAACCATGACTGGTGGGGAACGAACATTACTTACCTTGGCTACCTGTTGATGAGTATTGGTATGCTCATGTCCTTGTTTGCTCCAGTAGGACGCTTTCGAGAGTTAAATGACCGCATGAAAAAATTAAAAACAAAACGAGCAAGTTTAATGGGTGTTCTCCTTGCCTTCATGTTGCTTACTTTTCCGCACGAGATGAATGCACAAAGTCATTCCCACAATGAAAATCCGGTAGCAAACATTCACCGAGTGATGTCGAAAGAGCATTCAGATAAACTGGCTTCCCTTTTGGTTCAAGATTACGAGGGCCGCATCGCTCCAATGCATACCTTATGTGATCAATTGCTTCGAAAAATTCACCGAAGTAATCGCTACAAAGATTTAAATGCGGTTCAAACCATCATGAGTATTCAAATGTATCCGCAATACTGGATCAACCAAAAAATTGTTCAAGTACCGAGTAACCTGAGAAAACCATTGAAGTTAGGTGAATATGCCAGTGTAATGGATTTAGTAGATTCCAAAACACAGCAATTTAAGTGGTTGAAAGAGTATAAAATTGCTCACCAACGCTTAGAATCTCAACGAAATGAATTCGACAAGAAACTCATCAAATTGAATGAAAAATTTGAGGTTATTCAAGGAATTATCATGTGGAAATACTTACGTGTCGTTCCAAAAAAAGGGGATGCGAATCATACGTGGTATATCCCATTTGAAGTGGATACGCTTGCTTCACTTAAAGTACTCAGTTACATAGCGTCCATTGATGAAGGTGCAAAACAACACAATTTTGCCAAAGCCGAAAAAATCTTGAAAACAATCAAGTACCATCAACGTCACGTTAGTAAAGCTGTTGTTCCTACGGAAAGAGCAGTAAAAATGGAAATTTCGTACAACAAAATGGAAATTTTCAAACACTCCTATCAAATGCTACTTTGCCTAGGATTTATCTTATTAATTGTATCGTTCATTGGAATTTTTCGATCGGCAAAATCAAGCTACGCCAAAACACAAAAATGGATGAATCGCATCATTCTTTCCCTTTTGGTAGTTGTTTTTCTTTATTTAGCTGCTGGACTCGGAATGCGTTGGTACATTTCAGGTCATGCCCCGTGGAGTAATGGTTATGAAGCCGTTGTTTTCATCGCATGGGTTACCATGATTGCCGGTTTCAGTTTTACACGAAAAAACATTGTGATACTTGCAGGAACTGCCATTTTAGCGTCCTTGATGATTTTCGTAACCGAATTGAGTTTATTTGATCCCGAAATCACACCACTTGTGCCCGTCTTAAAATCATATTGGTTAAAAATTCACGTAGCCATTATCACAGGAAGTTATGGCTTCCTCGGTTTGGCTGCAATCCTAGGTTTATTGAATTTAATCCTTTACACGGTTCGAAATGAACGCAATAAAGCAATGGTTACCATCAATATCAACGAGTTGACATACGTGTCGGAAATGACGATGACTATCGGACTTTTCATGTTAACCATTGGAACATTCCTCGGTGGAATTTGGGCCAATGAATCATGGGGACGATACTGGGGATGGGATCCAAAAGAGACGTGGGCCTTGGTTTCTGTTCTCGTGTATGCAGTCATTTTACATTTGCGTTTCATTCCAAAATTAAGCGGTAAGTTCTTATTTAATGTGATGTCCTTCTGGGGATATTCAGCCATTCTTTTCACCTTCTTTGGTGTGAATTTTATGCTCGTTGGACTGCATTCGTATGCAAATGGAGACGGTATCGGTAAATTCCCGGTTTGGCTGCTGATAACCATTTTGTTCTTCGTGCTTTTCACCGTGATCGCGGGAATCAGAAATCATCAATTGGAAGCGAAAAACAAAAAAGATTTATTGTCCGAATGATCTCTGATCGCATTCTTCACGAAGACAACCACGTTCTTGTGGTCAATAAACTAGCCTCCGAAATTGTTCAAGGTGACAAGACGGGTGATGTTACCATGCCGGATGAAATTAAGTCCTACCTGAAAGAAAAATACCAAAAACCTGGAAACGTTTTTTGCGGGGTAGTACATCGACTAGATCGACCAACCAGTGGCGCGTTAGTGTTTGCACGAACAAGTAAAGCACTGGAGCGCTTAAATGCGCAATTTCGGGATAAAGAAACCAATAAAATCTATTGGGCCATTGTGGAGAAAGCTCCAGAAAAAACAACTGGTCGCTTGATTCATCACTTAAAAAAGAATGAAACTCAAAATAAGAGTTATCCAGTGAATGCGACAGTTGCTGGTTCAAAAGAAGCCATTCTATCATACCGATTATTGGCATCCGGCGAGCGCTATCATTTATTGGAAATCACCTTGGAAACAGGGAGACACCATCAAATTCGCGTACAATTAAGCTCCATTGGATGCATCATTAAAGGAGATGTGAAATACGGAGCCAAGCGATCAAATCCCGACGGATCAATTTGCCTTCATGCCCGTTTTTTAACATTCACTCATCCAACATCGAAAGAGGAAATTTCGGTTGTTGCACCCGTTCCTTCGGACCGACTTTGGCAAGAGATTACGAAGGGCTTGTAAACCATTTTTTACGCCAATACTGAGCAAGTTTCACCAAGAGAATGAGCGCTGGAACTTCCACGAGTGGACCAACAACACCAGCGAAGGCCTCACCAGAATGCACGCCAAACACACCTATTGAAACGGCAATTGCCAATTCAAAGTTATTTCCTGAAGCAGTGAACGATAATGCCGCCGTATCTGAATAACTGGCTCCCATCCACCGCGCAGTGAGGAACATTAGCACAAACATTACCGCAAAATAGATGAGTAATGGAACAGCTATTTTCAAAACATCAAATGGAATATTCATCATCATTTTTCCCTTCAAACTGAACATAATAACGATGGTGAATAACAGGGAAATGAGGGTGATTGGAGAAACAAATGGAACGAAACGTTGCATGAACCAGTCTTCCCCTTTTTTCTTGATGAGTACAACGCGACTAAGTACAGCTAAGACAAATGGGATCCCCAAATAAACACCCACCGTTTGAGCGATTTCCAACATGGAAACATCCAAACGCAATCCTCTAATACCGAATAGAGGCAGGACGATTTCCAAATAAAAATAAGCATAGGAAGAGAAGAAAAACACCTGTAACAAACTATTTACGCCCACCAATCCCGCAACCAATTCTCGGTTTCCATCTCCGAGTTCATTCCAAACGATGACCATAGCAATACACGGGGCTAAACCAATGATTATTAGTCCAGTCATGTAAGTCGGATTGTCTTTCAAGAAAAGTAGCGCGAGTAAGAACATTAAAAATGGACCAATAACCCATGTGATGAAAAAGGAAACGAATAATAACTTTGGCTTCGAAAAAATAACAGGGATTTTAGAAAACTGAACTTTAGTCAGTGGCGGATACATCATAAGTATCAATCCCAACGCAAGAGGAAGGTTGGTCGTTCCATATGAAAGTGCATCCAATTTTTCATCCATATTCGGGATCACATTTCCAATGAATACTCCCAAAATCATGGCAAGAAAAATCCACAGGGTTAAGTAGCGATCTAAAAAGGATAAACGTTTTGAGCTTGATTGATCCGACATATTAGGTCTTTAAAAGTGAAAAAACATAAAACAATTGAGTAGCCATTTCTTGTAAACGGCTTAGATACATTTCCGACTCCATGTTGGTTCCATCGAATGCTTTCGGGTCGTCAAAGGGCAAGCCGATTCGAACAGCCGCTCCAGCAACGAAGGGACAATTTTCCTCTGCTTGTGTACACGTCATAATCGCAGCAAATTCATTTTTCGGATTGATGTCGTCAGTGATGAGTTTCGAATAAGCTTGTAGCACGGTGGTTGAATTAATTTGAACTTGGAAATGTGCATTTTTTCCTGATTCTTTTGCTTCAATATCAAGACCTATTTTTCTAAGAGCGGAAATGGCATTGGGATGAAAAGCGGTGATTTCAGTCCCGGCTGAATATGTTTGGACGCCTGGTATCTGATAATATTCTGCTGCAATTGCACACAGAATTTGTCCAAAATGACTTCTTCTTGAGTTATGCGTGCAGATGAACATCAATTTGGACACCTTTCCGGAGTCTAAATTGTTTTGGATGTACCGTGTGATATTTTCAAGTATGCTTTTTCTTTCAAATGAAATTTCATCAAAGCGGGTAAGCGTTTCTTCTGAAAATTGGGTCAATTTTGCATTCATATGATTCAGTTAACAACATGAACCTCCTGGTGTACAGGTCGTTTTTGTAGAGGGAGACAACTCAACCAAGTTCAATTTTAATTTTGTTGGTGGAATTCCGCATTTATCTTCGGCTAAACACGCGGTTTGCGTGGAAACTAATTCAAAGGAATTACCATTCCAAGCAAGTTGGTATTTACCTATGGTATCGCTTTGATACTCCACCTCAATCTCTTCATCTGGTAAATTCAAGGTGCGTTCGGATAAGGAAATTATCTGAAGTAGTTTTTCGGCTTGAAGTCGATGATCAAAATCCTCCGCTTCCCACAATTGAAAACAAATGCGGTCCTCCAATCGCGTGGTTCCACCACAATCAATAAAACGTTTTTGAACGTGCCCCACCTCGGTTATGTGAAAATGAGCTGGAACGGTCGATCCGTTCGGTAATTGAAATGACACCGTTGTCATTCCATTTAATTTTTCTTTTAACTCGCTTAATTTCATATCCTTTTACTTAACAACATTGTTTACTTTGGTCATATTTGAGCGCCTCTAAAAAGGATTCAATTACCTCGATTTTAGAGAGATTGAGGCAATAACAAACCGATGTTCCAGAAATGCTTCCCAAAATAATTCCAGCATTTTTTAATTCTTTTAAATGCTGCGAAATAGTTGCTTGCGCTAAGGGTAATTCGTTGACGATGTCCCCGCATATACAGGATTCTTGGGTGCGCAAAAATTGAACTATTGCTATTCGGGCAGGATGACCCAGCGCTTTAAAAACAGACGAAATGTCGTTTATTTCTTGATTAAATCCAGCTGTTTTTGATGTTCCCATGACCTACAAATTCCTTTTATTGCAATATTACGATAAAATAAATAATAATTGAAGCAAATACATTGATTTTTTTTACGATCGAAAGATTTTTGCAATTGTTTTCCAGATGATCGCAAGGTCTTTGGTCAACGTAGGATTTTTTAGGTAATCCTCATTTAATTTAATTTTAGCCGGAAGCACCTCTTTAATGTACGTTTGCTGTGGATCTTCCGAGTTCGCCAACAGTTCATTTTCATGAAAATAGGCTAAGGATGCCAAATCCGTAATTCCCGGCTTTACTTCCAAGATTTTTCGTTGAGATTCTGTATAAAAATTAACATATTCCTGTACCTCCGGTCGTGGTCCCACAATGCTCATTTCACCTTTTAAAACATTGATGAATTGCGGGAATTCATCCAACTTATACCTGCGCAAATAGTAGCCAACTTTTGTGATGCGTGAATCACGGGCGCCGACCGTAATTCTTCCTTGTGCTTCCGCGTGAACATACATGCTGCGAAATTTGAGCAAGCGAAACATTTTTCCATTCTTGCCCACCCGATCTTGTGAAAAAAAGATTCCACCTGGCGATTCTACCACAATCCAAATGGAAAGAACGAATCCTATCGGGAGAAAACAAATCAGTACAAAAAGAGCAAAAATGATGTCGAATAGTCTTTTCATGCGTAACTTCACATTTGGTACAAAACTAATTTTTTTTCCGAAGCATGGCACAGGAACTACAAGAACAAGTAAAACAAGCGCTGATGGACCCATCTTTCCGTGCGGACACTTTAGCACAATTGGAGAAGGATTTTCAGCGTTGTGGTTTGACTTTAAACACCACCGATCTGAATAACTTGCTATACTCCATTGAATCGTGTCTTGCACTCGTTTCGCGTGTGCAACTTCAACAATTAATCTACCTAATCGATATTCCGGAATCGTTGTTTCGATCCTTATCGCAAAAAGTCAACTTTCATAAAGATTTAAGTGAAGTTATATTGATGAGAGAGGCCCTTAAGGTATATTTACGTTCAAAATTAAAATCAGAATAACATGTACAAAGCAAGTATGGATAACTTAACCAAAGGAATTACCATTGTAGTGTGTATCTTATTACTTTCCTCTGGAGCAATTCCACTGTTCGCGGATCACTTGGAAGTTTCAAATCTTTCTATCCCAAGTCCCATTTACGTAATGCCCATCGCCTTCATCATATTACTTGTACTAACATATGGCTTCAGTCCAAAAGCGTACGAGCTTAATAGCGATGAATTAGTCATAGTGCGGCCTTTCGGAAACAAAAGGTATGCAATGTCAGAAATACGCTTGATTTCCGCTGTAGACAAATCCAAGTTGAAAGGAGCAATGAGGCTTTTCGGTGTTGGAGGACTTTTTGGGTATTTCGGTTTGTTTCGGAATAGTACCTACGGAACGATGATTTGGCATGCCACAAGAAGGGATCATTTTGTCGTTATAGAACGCTTGAATGGCAAATCCATTGTGCTTACACCCGACGACCCAGCGTCGCTAGTTTCCA
>JBEEIV010000133.1:0-2869 GCA_041169645.1 Bacteroidota bacterium | reverse complement strand
TGACTTAAAATCGAAAGGTGTAGGGAATGCCAGTGCAAGTCAAGGAGAACTATTAAAAGAATTGACCTATCAAATCCTTCATTGATGCATTTATTTTACGCTGCTGATTTTACGGAAAACGATGCAACTTATACCTTAACCGAAGAGGAATCAAAACATTGTGTCCGCGTTCTTCGATTGAAAACCGGATCTCAAGTATCATTGCTTAATGGAAAGGGCTTGTCAGCCCTCGCGGAAATCACTGATGATCACCCCAAGAAATGTACTTTAGGCATTCTTAAAACGGAAATTCATCCACCAGTCGCAGCGGAAATTCATTTGGCGTTGGCTCCTACTAAAAACATGGATAGAATGGAGTGGTTGGTAGAAAAAGCGACAGAAATAGGATTGAATAAATTGACTTTTTTGAAGTGTGATCACAACGAACGCAGTCAACTGAAATTAGATCGTTTGGAGAAAATCGCCATTGCAGCGATGAAGCAATCGAAACGGTATTTCTTACCAGAAATTTCAGATTTAGTTCCCTTCCAAACGTTTATTCAAGCTTTCCCAAAAGGTTATATTGGTCACTGTTATCCTGCGGAGAAAACGTCCTTGAATGTTGTTTCGGAAAGAAAGGTTTTCTTAATTGGACCGGAAGGCGACTTTTCTGAAAAAGAGGTCGAATTAGCCTTAAAGCATGGATATCAAGCGGTGAGTCTGAGTGATTTTAGGTTGCGCACAGAAACGGCAGCTTTGATGGCAGTGATGAAATTGAGTTTGATTTAAGGGACTTTCAGGTACTTGTTAACCGTAAATCCAGCTTCGTGTTTTTCATCCTTTTCTTGTTCAAAGATCAAACTGCTTTCCCAATTTGACTCATCGAAATCTGGAAAAAAAGTTTCTGCGTCATAGGTGTGATGCACGTGGGTGATGTACATTTCATCGACAATGGATGACTCCAATGCCATTCGGTAAATTTCCCCTCCACCGATAATAAATAACGTGCGTTCTTTTTCATCTTGAAAATGACTCAAACAGGCTTCGAGTGAATGAAACACAAGGCAATTCGGAGCCGTAAAATCCACATTTCTCGTTAAGACAACATTTAAACGGTTTGGCAACGGACGGTATTTTTCAGGAATGCTCTCATAATTTTTTCGTCCCATTACAACGATTTGTCCTTGGGTTGTATCCTTAAAAAACTGCATGTCCTTTGGCAAATGCCACATGAGGTCATTGTTTTTACCGATTCCACGTTGGGCATCCATGGCAACTATGAGCGCTTTCTTCATTAGATAGCTACCTCTGCTTTAATGTGAGGGTGTGGGTCGTAGTTACACAATTCGAAATCTTCGTAAGTGAAATCAAATAAATCGGTAACGGATGGATTCATCTTCATCGTTGGCAAAGGTCTGAATTCTCGTGTCAACTGCAATTGTGCTTGCTCAATGTGATTGGAATATAGGTGTGCATCACCCAAGGTATGCACAAAATCCCCCGCTTGCAATCCACAAACTTGCGCCATCATCATGGTAAGTAAAGCATAGGATGCAATGTTAAATGGAACCCCTAGAAAAGTATCCGCACTTCGCTGGTATAATTGACAACTTAATTTCCCTTCAGCAACATAAAATTGAAAAAAAGCATGACACGGCGGCAAGGCCATTTTATCTATTTCTCCCACATTCCAAGCAGAAACGATGATTCTGCGGGAGTCAGGATTATTTTTAATTTGATCGATGACCTGTTTGATTTGATCAATGTGACGTCCGTCAGCTGCTGGCCAACTTCTCCATTGTGAGCCATAAACAGGACCTAAATTACCATTTTCATCTGCCCATTCGTCCCAAATAGACACATTGTTGTCTTTCAGGTATTGGATGTTCGTATCACCTTTCAAGAACCACAATAACTCGTGAATGATGGACCGTAAATGCAATTTCTTTGTAGTTAAGCAAGGAAAGCCATCTTGCAAGTTATAACGCATTTGGTAACCGAAAACGGAAATGGTTCCCGTACCCGTTCGGTCCTCTTTTTTTACACCGTGATCAAGGATGTGTTGCAGTAAATCGTGGTATTGTTTCATGTGAACGTCAAGATTAGCGCTAAAATAGCCAAAATTTTACTTTTGACGCCAAAGGGTGTGCTCATTTCGTTCAGATTTATTGTTTTCTTTGTATTCCAAAGTATTTGTTTATTTTCGTGTATGAAATGGATGTTTGCCTTTGTTTTTTTCAGTTTAATCTGGTTTGAGGGATCTGCTCAAACCGTCCGAATAAAGCGCAAATATTGCAAAACATATTCAGGAGAAATACCTGCCTACAGTGCCATTCTTGGACAAGAAAAAATAGAATTAGGTGCGGCAGAAATACGCATTAAACTACAAAGAGATAGTTTATTTTTAACGATAGGAACATTGGAAATTGCTGGTCTTTATGTTGCTCAATCTTCCGCAAATAAGCATGAAATAGTATTGGAAATGCCCCGTGAAAACTCGGGGATAAATGAACGATTGATTTTGAACACAGCAAAAAAAACGCTTTTGAGAAAAGGAGTTTTCCCTCAACCTGATGTCCAATTAACACGTGTGAAATCCTCACCTAAAAGGTAACCAAATGGTAAACGTGGTGCCTTTTCCAACCACGCTTTGCACATCAATTTTTCCAAAGTGAGCATCAATGATTAATTTCACGTAGAACAATCCCAAACCGAATCCTTTGACATCGTGAACATTTCCGGTAGGAACGCGGTAAAATTTGTCAAATATAAATTTGATGTCTTCCTTTTTTATTCCGATTCCGTTGTCGATGATTTCAATGATGAGGCCATTTTTTTCATTTGCTGTATTCACCGTAATTTGCGCTTTCCCGCTGCAATACTTAATGGC
>JBEEIV010000132.1:0-2510 GCA_041169645.1 Bacteroidota bacterium | reverse complement strand
TTTCGTTTCTGTTTATTGCCTTTTTTTATGGATTTACACAGGCACAGTCCTTTCCGAAAGAACGTGATAAATTTGTGAAAGAATGGCAGAAAACAGTACTTGATCCTGAAGCTATTTCTTTTTTAAAGGACGAATTACCCCAGAAAATCAAAGGAAGTTTATTAAATGAAACACAATTTCACCGCTTGGTTGATCAGTGCAATAAGTATGTTCAAAATGATGTCCCAATCTATCCTGAAGTTTTCAATTACCTGATCGCAAGTATTTACCAAGTGGAAAATAAGTTTCCGAATGAACTTGTTAATCCATGGTTTAATTTGGTGGATGGTTATGCCAAAGAACCAGGAGAGGAATTAAGCGCTTTTCTAAAATTTTCCGCGAACTTCTACCGATACCGAGCATTTTATCATGAGGCAGCGTATGAATGGACTCACACGAATGGAAAGTTGGCTTGGGAAGAAGGTAAGACCTTGAGGTTGAAAGCGACCGGAATCGATTTGAAATGTTTGAAATATTCAGATTCCCGTAAATTGGAGGACTCCATTGTGATCTATGGAACAACGGGTTATTTTGATGTGCTTCAAAATAAATGGCAGGCATCAACTGGAGTGGTTACCTGGGAAAAAGTCAAGTTTCCTAAAAGCGAAACCTTTGCCAATATCCGAAGCTACAAGTGTGATTTTACAACGGCGAAATTGAAAGTAGATACCGTTGAATTAACGACACCCTATTTCAAAACACCAATCCTTGGAAAGCTTCAAGACATGACCAGTTTAGATGCGGGTGATGGCGAAAGTTACCCTCAATTCAATTCCTATGAGAAACGGTTGAAAATACCTAATCTTCGCGATCAAATGGATTATGACGGAGGATTTACACTGGAAGGAAGGGATTTCATTGGTAGAGGTACAGCAGACAAGCCTGCTAAAATCATCTTTAAACGACAAAATTCACCGCTGTTTGAAATAAGCTCGGTTTATTTCGAAATGAATCCACAGCAAATTATTTCTAGGAATGCTCGGGCAAAGATGATGTATAAGTCTGGAGACTCCTTGGTGATTCAGAGTTGTTTCTTTACCCTAAATGAACAAAACAAAGAAATTTCAATTAATGCGATCAAGAAAGGTTCTGAATACGTTCCATTCATTGATTCTTATTTTCAGGTGTACGTATTTGCACCGGTTTTAAATTGGGAATTTGGTACTCCAGAACCCTATTATACATTTGAAGTAGGTACCTCACAAGAACAAAAGAAAGCCAGTTTTCAATCGATGAACTTTTATGATCCTTCGATTTATGCTAAGTTTCAAAGTATCGGGACGGTGCACCCCTTTGTTCAAATCGCAGCCTTAGTAGCTAAAAATAACCGTTATGAATTGACGGAAGGAGAACTTGCTTCCGCTTTGAAAAAATCCATTGATCAAGCAAAACCTTTAATCGTAGACATGGCCTCGTTTGGATTTTTAAGCATGGACCCCGACACGAAAAAAATAACTGTTTTACCAAAATTAATAGCATACGCTGAAGCGAGTTCAGGAGAAAGTGATTATGATAACATTCAAATCATTTCGGATTTACGCCCTCAAACCATGCGCGAAACAAAAGAACAAATTGCAGCGGATCCATACTTGAGGGAAGTGGCTAAAAACATGGAGCAACGTAATAAGTTGAAACGAGACACAAAAGCCTATGCGATCATTCATTTAGATTTAAATGAATTGCGATTGAATCAAATCGATGAGGTTTCCCTTTCACAAGTGCAGCAGACCGTTATTTATCCAGATTCCAATTTTGTTACGATGTTCAAAAATAGGGACCTCGGATTTAAAGGTTGGTTGGTATCTGGTAAATTAGAGCTCTTTACGAATTATTCGAAATTTGATTACGAAGCATTTAAAATCAGCATCTTATCATCAGATGAAGCGAGCTTCCGTGTGAATCCATTGCGAAAAGAGGATGGATCCGAGCGCATTTACATGTTTAGTTCCATAAAAAACATCAAGGGAGAATTATTGATTGATCAAGCTGAGTCAAAATCGGGTAAAAAAGCCAATAACCAGCAATATCCAATTCTAAAATCCATCGGGGAATCGAAAGTTTACTACAGCTCCAAAGAAATCCTAAAAGGTGCCTACGATAGTACGCGGTTTTATTATGCGATTTTACCGTTTGATTTGGATAGCCTTGATAATTTTTCGGAAGCTTCTTTGCGCTTTGATGGGAGTTTAAATTCCGCTGGAATTTTCCCGAAAATTCCAGAGCCATTGAAAATCATGAATGATTACTCATTGGGATTTGTCGCTCAAGCACCACAAGAGGGTTATCCTTTCTATGAGACCGATACGAAATATCAAAATAAAATTATTCTATCCAACAATGGATTGCAGGGAACTGGGACCATAAACTTCCTTCAATCTGTTGCCGTTTCGAAGAAATTAACGTTTTTGCCTGATTCAACGATTGGATTGGCAGTTTTTGACAACAAAGAGGTGGAGACAGGGGTGAGGTAT
>JBEEIV010000131.1:0-24018 GCA_041169645.1 Bacteroidota bacterium | reverse complement strand
TGCAAAATGGACGTTGTTATCCCCTTCATTTGGGAGTTACCGAAGCTGGAGATGGTGAAGATGGACGAATTAAATCAGCTGTTGGTATTGGGGCACTATTGGAAGATGGTATTGGAGACACTATCCGTGTTTCCTTAACTGAAGAACCAGAGTTTGAAATACCCGTTGCTCGAAAATTGGTTGAAAAATACCAAGAGCAAAACATCATGAACCTGAAAGAAAATGAGTTTCCTCTCGCTCATGATCCATTCTCCTACCAACGAAGAGAGAGTTCAGAAATACACAATATTGGAGGCAAGCATGTTCCAGTTGTGATTGCGGATATGTCCCAAAAAACGGAATTAAGTCCCGCAAATTTCTACGGGTTTGGATATACTTACTCCGTATCCTTAGACAAATGGAATTTACAAGATCTTGCAGCAGATTACGTTTATATTGGATCCAATTCTTTAGATTTTGAAGTTCCGGGAACCCTTGGGGTTATTTGTAATTATGCCCTCTGGCAAGAACAATACAGCACGCGAGCTGGATTTTATCCCCTCATTACAACAGATCAATTGTCCGCCATTAATGCCCATCAAACGGCATTTTTAGCACTTTCGGCGGAAGAAGAAATTCCCAATAATTTGACGGATTTTACACGGTTGATTGTTGTTTTATCCACGAAATTCGACAACAAAACGCAATTATTTCGGCGTTTTTTTAGTCGATTATCCGAAATGAACAGTATGATACCAGTCATTCTACAATTTGATTCGGCGGAAATGGATGTGGAGAAATTTCAGTTGAACGTTTCTAGTGATGCGGGAGCGGTATTGATTGATGGGTATGGTGATGGGATTTGGATTAAAGCTTCCCAGCCTAGCACGTTGATTAATTCAACAGCTTTTGGGATTCTTCAAGCAACACGAACGCGCATTTCAAAAACAGAATACATCTCTTGTCCATCTTGCGGAAGAACCCTTTTTGATTTACAGGAAACCACTGCTAAAATTAGGGAACGCACTTCCCATTTAAAAGGCATTAAAATTGGCATCATGGGCTGTATTGTGAATGGACCAGGTGAAATGGCAGATGCAGATTATGGTTATGTTGGCACAGGCCCGGGTAAAATTCATTTATACAAAGAAAAAACAGTCGTTCGTAAAAATGTGGCTGCAGAAGAAGCGGTTGATGCGTTGATCGAACTCATCAAAGAACACGGAGATTGGGTAGATCAAGTGCTTTAAAATGGTGCGGGGCAGGAAATTTCCATTCGCTCTTTTGTTATTGGATGCCAAAAACTTAAGTACTCCGCATGTAAGTACAAGCGATCTGCTTTTTGACCATAGAGGTCATCTCCAATAATCGGAGCGTTTAAGCCCTTTTTATGAGCAGCATGAACACGAAGTTGATGTGTTCTTCCGGTATGTGGGTAAAACGCAATGCGTGTTGTTCCTTTTGATCGTTCAATTACTTCAAACTTGGTTAATGCAGGTTTCCCATGCTCAAAACAAACCAATTGCCTTGGACGATCCTCCAAATCTACGCGTAAGGGAAGTGAAACTTCGCCATGAGGAACTTTAACGTATCCATTTAATACCGCAGTATATCTTTTCACAACAGTTCGTTTGAGGAACTGTTTTTGAAGGGATTCGTGAATATCCTTTTGTTTGGCAATCAACATGATCCCAGAAGTAGACATGTCTAGTCGATGCACCAATAAAGGTCCAGTTGCCTGAGGATACAAGTGTTGAATTCTTGTCTGCACAGAATCTTGAATGGATTTTCCCGGTACCGATAAAAATTCAGCAGGTTTATCCACAAGGAGGAGGTATTCGTCTTCAAAAATGATTGGCAATTCTTTTCCCTCTGCAGGGTTGATGCTCATTGGATTGATGTCCATTTCAACTCCTTTCAACATATGCGCTAATATGGGCTCACATTTTCCTCGGCAAGCGGGATAAAATTCTTTGTGAACTTTGACTTCTGAGTCTGGCGACATTCCCCACCAAAACTCCGCTAACGCAATTGGCTTTAATTGATTGTTATAAGCATATTGTAATAATTTTGGTGCGGCACATTCACCCGCGCCTGCTGGCGGTGTTTGGAAGGAAGTTTCTTTGAAAATAGCCAGAAGACTCTTTTCCTCCATTGCTGGATTTAGAAATGTATATGCTTCGAAAATGCGTTGTTGAATGGATGCGGACATTGCGGCTCGTTCTTCTTTCAAGTCTTGAATCACTTTATCCATGAGTGCGAGTTTATCCCCTTTTTTTTGCAATGCTAACTGCTTTGCACGTTGTCGATTTTTAAAAGTTAACTGCTGGTGGATACTTTCATGCTTTAATTGCTCCAAAAGGTCAAGATCCATTGTCCCATTTGCATCCATACACGCTTTCCTTTTCTGATCGCGTTCTTGCTTTGCTTTTTTCAATGATCTTTTTTCGTCACTAAGCCATTGAACAAACACTTCTTGTTCCTGATCAAACTCCTTCACTAAACCAAGGTAATGCTCATCATTTTGAAGTGCTTCGAGTTTCTTTGTTAATTCATTTACTTCAAGTTCTTCTCGGCGAAAAAACCCTTGTTCATCTAAAAGATCAAAAACGGGGGGTACGAAACCTGGATGTTCGTTAGAGTTACCAAGTTTTCCTGAAAAAGCAGCTAAATATCCTATCTCTCCTGATTGTTTTTGAACTACCAAAACACCAAACATTTTACCAATAGCACCTGCTCGGATGGTATTATGAATTCCGAAATCATGCCGGAAATCTTCTTCCATTAGGCGTTTTTGTAATTCCGATACCGCTTGCATAGCAATGGGATGTGGGCGATAATAAAATGGGAAAGTGAACTTTTCCGGAAGTTTAGTAGGATTTACGTCGAATAATGGAGTGAACATAGAAAATGAAGTCAAAAAAAAACGCCCTCAATTGAGGGCGTTTCCAAAGCGTTTAAATGATTATTTAATCACTACGTTTTTAGTTGTTTTTGTACCGTTTGAAGCAACAGTAACGATGTAACTTCCAGAAGCTATATCTTCAGTTGAGAATGTTACCACTTGAGTACCGTTCAAGTTTGTCATTTCTTTTGTAGAAACAACACGTCCTTGTAGGTCTGTTAATGAGATAACAAAATCACCATTGTTTGCTTCAAAAGCAACATTTAAAGATCCTGAAGCTGGGTTCGGGTAAACGTTTAATTCCATTGTTTCCAATTCATTCACGTTAGCCGCGCTCAAAGATGTTTTTTCAGCAGTTACGATTTCACCTGTCGCGTTATCGATCAATAAAGCAACTGCAGACATGTTTGCAGAATTACTTGTTGAAGGAACGGTATAGTTAAATGTATAGTTTGCTGTCAAACCATCTGTAATCGTAGTTGGAACAGAGTTTGCTTGTCCAGCAAATCCACCTAACAATGCACGTCCAACATGGTCATAAACCATACTCGCTGCTGGAACTGGGTTAGGAAGAGATTCATATCCTCCCATAGCGCCATTTGCACCACCTGCATAGTAATTTGTTTGGTTATATCCACTAGCTGTACCAGTTACATTATCTTCAATGATTACAACTGCAAGACGGTAATTAGCACTTGCAAATACTGTTCTAAACGTTGCAGAAACATCGATTGTTTTGTTTGCTGATCCTGTTACTGTCATAGAAAGACCTGCAGGTACAGCTAAACCAATACGTTGTTGGTAGTAGTTTTCGAATAAGTTAGCACTTACACTTTCGTCTAACAAAGCACGGTCAACATTACATCCTGGGAATCCAGAAAGATCTGCTCCGTTATCGTACTCTGTAACCGTCATTGGGTCACCATTGTGAACAGCGATTCCGATGAAATCATTCGGGTGATTTTGGTACATTTGCTCCATGGCAACAGCACCTCTTGGGCACCATCCACACCATGTTCCTGTTCCTTCTTCAATCACCACTTTCTTCGGTGAAGCTTGGCTTAATGAGTTGAATAATTTGCTTCCAGTATTATTTGAAACATCTGCATCAACACCACCATTTACCGCGGTAATGTTCACGGCAATCGTTTTTTCAACTGCCGTAGCATAATTCAATGCTGTAGGGTGAGTAACATCTAAAGATGCAAATGGAGCGATACTAACATTGATTACTTGGCTATGTGCTGTTCCATCATTCCAATCAACTGTCAAAGCAGAGATGGTACTTGAACCTAAATTCGTCACATTTAAAACCAAGTTTGTATTTGTATTGATCAGGCCATAACGGTTCAATGAAATACTGTTGATTTTTGCATCGTTTGCTGGCGGAACGTAAATGCTTACGTTATCAATCGCAAAACCGTCTGCCCATGCATTGCCATCATTGTGACGGAAAGCTACCAACACATTATTTTGACCTGCATATGCAGAAAGGTTTGTTGCCAAGTTATTTTGCCAAGCAGCATTTGGATCTAACGTGTAAATGGTTGTCCAAGTAGTTCCTCCATTGGTACTTACTTCAACTGTTGCTACAGATCCGTAAACTCCCGTGTAAAACGCATCAAACTTAAGAGCAACGGCTGTTTGAGCAGTTAAATCAAGTGGTGGCGTAATTAAACGGTCTTTATCAGCAAGATTTGCAGTTGCAGCTTGTGTATCATGCGCGTCATCATTAGATGCAGCATACTTCGTGTGTGAAGGAACTGCCCAATACTGACTAGATAAGTTGTTTCCGAACTCCCATCCAACAGATGGAGTACTTTGAGTTTTTGTCCATCCTGCTGGCAATGCTCCTCCTTCAAAATTCTCTGTAAGAATTTGAGAATTAGCCATCAACGCAGAAAACAAAGACGCTGAGAATAATAGTTTTTTCATGAATTAAAATTTAAGTTTGGGTAAATATAATAAGTTTCCTCGAGGAAAAAAAAGCAGATTCCAGGAATTTTAAAGAAATTTTATTTCTTTTTCGCTTGCTCTTTAATAAACAATTCAATTGCACCAACCATAGAAGGAGCCTTAGGATGTGGTGCATGAACGTCGAGGCGCAAATTATTCTTGATTACTGCATTGGCAGTTGTTGGACCGAATGCAGCAATCGCTGTGTTGTTTTGCTTGAAATCTGGAAAATTTTTGAACAACGATTCGATGCCTCCAGGACTAAAAAAGACAAGCATATCATAGTAAACATCCTCCAAATCTGACAAATCTGATGCAACCGTACGGTACAAAATCACTTTTGTAAAAGGAATGTTATGTTGCTCTAGGGTTAATGGAATATTGTCACGTAAAATATCCGTGCATGGCAGTAAGAACTTCTCATTCTTATGCTTTTTCATTAACTCTGCTAATTCATCAATGGTTTGTTTTCCAAAAAAGATTTTACGCTTTCTGTAGGTAACATATTTTTGAAGATACAACGCTACTGCTTCTGTAATACAAAAGTATTTCATGGTATCTGGCACCTCAAATCGGGTTGCTTCCGCAATTCTAAAAAAATGATCAACAGCAACCTTCGATGTTAAAATAATCGCTGTATGTTCTGGTAGATTTACCCGTTGAGCACGAAATTCTTTAGGGTCAATGCCTTCTACCTTGATAAATGGACGAAAGTCTATTTTCAACTTATACTTTTCCGCCAAATCAAAATAAGGGGATTTATCTCCTTCTGGTTTAGGCTGCGAAACTAAAATTGTCTTTATGGCCAAGTTTCGTTGTTTTTAACGTATAATTTGCACTTCATTTACTGCGAAAAAGTACCATGCTAATTTGGATAAAATCAGCAATGGTAAAATTTCTAAGGTGCAAAGATACAAAATTAAATAATACCATTTATATCTTAATTGCAGTGCACTACGGATGCCTTTGATAACACGCCACAAAAAGAGAAGTGCAAATACGAGCACGAAAAAATCAATGAAAAAGGTGCCGTGTTCTTGATTTAAAATCCAAAAGAAAGCCAAAGCAAGGTATATGAATCCTCCAAAGGACCAAATCTGTTTGTTAATTTGCTTTGTCGCTTCCAACACATGTCGCTCACCAGTTAATAAGAAAACAAGACGAAAATTAAGTGTTTGCAGTAATGAAATGGCCGCTACGATCACGATAGAAATCCCAATGATGTCAAGGGTATTTTTTTCATGAAACAAGGATAAAAACACACAGGAAGTGAGTGAAACCAGATAGTTCAGCATGATTAAGGCAGTCATACTAGGTTGAAGTTTAGAACCATCGAAGCCCGAATTTTCCGTTCGCTTCATTTTAAAAAACCCAGTAAATGTCTGGCCAATTAAATCCGGTTGGGCAACTCGTGCAATGCCAACAAAAGCAAATCCGAGCAGAACAATAACCAACAAATAACTGTTTAATTGGTTATCACGTTCAGTTAATTCAAATTGTCCAAGCAAAGTTAAAATCATGTCGTACAAAATTAATTCAAAAATGAATGGGGCCGACATTTTATTATTTACTTACTTTTGTCCTCAAACAAGTAAATTATGAAAACAGATTTGTTCACACACCCTGATTATTATGGAATGGATGACCTTCTTTCCGATGAACATAAACTAGTGCGCGATGCAGCTAGAGCTTGGGTTAAAAAAGAAGTCTCTCCTATTATTGATGAACATTATGAGAATGCTACTTTTCCCATGCATTTATTGCGTGGACTAGGGGAAATTGGAGCTTTTGGCCCATATATCCCTGAGCAATATGGTGGTCCTGGACTTGATCAAATATCGTACGGATTAATCATGCAAGAATTAGAAAGGTGTGATTCTGGTTTGCGTTCTACCGCTTCTGTTCAATCTTCTCTTGTTATGTATCCGATTTGGAAGTATGGTTCAGAGGAACAAAAGCAAAAATACTTACCGAAATTAGCCACTGGCGAAATGATGGGATGTTTTGGTTTAACAGAGCCTGATCACGGTTCAAATCCGGGTGGTATGATTACCAACTTTAAAGATGCTGGTGATCACGTTATTTTAAATGGTGCCAAAATGTGGATTTCCAATGCGCCATTTGCGGACATCGCGGTCGTTTGGGCAAAAGATGAAACCGGACGCATTCACGGTTTAGTTGTGGAGCGTGGGATGGAAGGATTTTCTACGCCGGAAATGCACGGTAAATTATCACTTCGTGCCTCGGCTACGGGTGAATTAATATTCGACAACGTAAAAATTCCAAAAACACATATTCTACCTGGAAGATCTGGATTAGGGGCTCCTCTAAGTTGCTTAGATTCTGCCCGATTTGGAATTGCCTGGGGAGCACTTGGTGCGGCGATGGATTGTTATGACCAAGCTTTGCGCTATTCGAAAGAACGAACTCAATTTAATGTTCCAATTGGGGCATTTCAATTGATTCAAAAGAAACTAGCGGAAATGATCACCGAAATTACCAAAGCACAGTTACTTACTTTGCGTTTAGGTCAATTGCGAAATGAGGGGAAGGCAACTTCTGCTCAAATATCCATGGCGAAAAGAAACAACGTGGAAATTGCGCTAAATATCGCACGTGAAGCACGCCAAATACATGGTGGAATGGGAATTACAAGTGAATACTCTATGATGCGTCATATGGCTAATCTGGAATCAGTGGTAACGTATGAGGGCACACATGACATTCACCTCTTGATTACTGGTATGGATGTGACAGGAATCCCTGCATTTACGAGAGAAATGCCTGATTTGAACTAAAGTTCTTCTGCATCGATGTTCGCATCACCTCTCAGAAAACGGATGCGATTCCTCGCTTCTGTCGAGAATAAACTTCCTTTAAAATCTATAACTAAGCGCTTGTAATACTCAAGCGCTTTTTCTTTATTCTGAAATTGATTTTCTTCAATATCCGCTAGGCGGAAAAGTGCATCGTCGCCCAAGATATCATCCGAATGAAATTTGAGCAAATCCGTGTAATAATCACTAGCTGCGGTCCATTTACCTTGCTGTTCCATGGCTTTCCCTTTGCGAAATAATATTTCATCCGCTAAAGCGTGCATCGGAAAATTAATCTGTATGCTATCAAACAATACAAAAGCAGAATCATAACGGTGTTGTTCGATCAATCTTTCCGCTGTGGCGAACCACATCATCGCTTGGTAATTGCTATCTAAGCCATAATTATCGGTGATCATGACGGACAATTGCAATGCATCATTCGCGATGGTCTTGGAAGTGGATTCTTTCAAGACGCTGAGTTGACTTTGAGCAAAATCAAATTCACCATCAAAATAAAAAACACGCGCATTTTTGTATTTTGCCTCGTTTCCTATGGCTTCAAATTTAAAATCCGTATCTACTTGCATATATAGTAATGATGCTTCCCATATATCGCCCCCTAAAACATGGACATCAGCGAGTTGCATTTTTATTTGAGCCCGTTGCATATCGGTTAAACCCGGAGTTTCTACTAGTTGTTTCAAGATCAAGATGGCATCATCAATTTGATGTGCATAAAATGCTTTAATATGAGCCAATTCTAACATGATTTGAAAGGTAAACCTTGATTTCCCTAAACGTTCGAGGGCTGCGTTATAGTCCTGAATAGTTGCACTAATTTCTTGAGGAGAATATGCTCTATTTGATGTGATTTCGATAAATCGTGTATTTAATAAGGCCTTTTGAGCTTCAAAATATAAGGGTTGACTAGATCCCAATGCAATGACATAATCAAAGCATTTTCGCGCAACCTCATAGCCCTTATTTTCAACACAAATGAGTCCAAGTTCAAAAACCCGAGAGCCATCGCCTTGAATCCGTTTATCAATGGACTGGGCTTGAATAAATGCCCCGTTAAAATTCTGATTTTGAACAAATAACCAAATCAGCATTTCCGAATAGATCAGGGGAGCATTTTGTTTTTGGGTTTTACCTATTAACAGTTCTTTAAGTGCGATAAAATCCACTGATTCACTTTTACTGAGGTCTACACGACTATTAATCGCCATTTGAATGGATTCCTTCATCGAAGGTTGTATTTCTAAGTAATCGATGTATTCACGCATCATTTCAGGCTTATTTCCTATCAAGGAATAATAATCTGCATATTGGAAATTAAACGGATAACTAGGCGATAATTTTCTGCCTTTATCCAAACTTGCTTTTGCGTATTCCACTTTTCCTCGAGCGACAAAAGCCTGATAAATCTGAATGGTCAAGCCGGGATTATTATTAACCCCCTCCACGAGTTCATCATAGATTTTTTTCGCCTTCGCGACGTCATTTGTTTCTTCATAAAATTGCCCAAAAGAAACTTGCATTTCGACGTCCCCTTTATTTGCATTCGCTTGTTTTTTGATAACCTTTTCAGCAGTTTTATAATCTTGTATTTCCATCAAACATTCGAAATACCTCGTAAAGATTATTTTGGAGGGATCAGATGCATACAATTTCTCATAATAAACCACTGCCTTATCAAAAGCCCCGTTTGAATAGTAATATTGGGCCAACTGAATGTCGGTTTCAGTTTGACCAAAACCAATCGTGATCGAAAAGAAAAAAAGAAAAAGTATCTGGTATTTCATTCTTACTGAAGGTTGTTCTTTCGGATTAATTCAATGGAAAATTGGTTTAATTCTGGGTGTAATTCGTAATACGTTTTCAATGTTTCCCGCTTCAATCTTAAGTAATCATCTAACAAAACCTGAATTTGATTGATTTTATTTTTTTCGAATAGAATGTATGATTCATATTTTTCGCGGCTACCTGAACCATTTTCTATGTCTAATTTCAACGATTTCAATACTTGAGTCTCTTCCTTCAATGCACTTTTTAACTGTGAATTTTGTTTTCCGAGTGGCTTGAGGTTTCTTCTCATGATTTTATACGCATCCATTTTCTTACCCAAGACTAAGTTAATCGTGTCCAACACCAAGTAGGTCTTAATCCTAATTTCAACAGCATTGGTCGAGATTTTCATCGCTGTTAAACTGTCGATTTCATTAGATTTTCGCGTAAGTTCAATCTTTTTCAAGCGTTTTTCCAAAGCTGATACACGTTTGATTTGATCATTCTTCTTCAAATCAGCACAGGAAACGAAAATAAATCCAAACGAGAGTATAATGACAAGAAAAGACTTCATAAGGCTTTGAGGTAAATAATATGAGTGAAAAAGGTAATGAAAACGCCCAATACCCATCCTGAATAAACTTCAATTGGAAGGTGTTTGTTCAAATATAATCTTGCTGCAATTGTCAAGCCAGATGCGAAAATTGCTACAGGCAAAACCCAAAGTTCAAATTGTTGTTGTTGGGAGAAATACGCAAAAAGAAAACCTACTAGAATTCCGGCCCCTCCTGCATGCAAGGATATTTTTATCCATTTATTAATGGCCATAAAAACCGCCGTTAAAATAAAGCCAGAAAGTGGCAATGCATAAAATCCTACTGGAATGATGCCATCCGGTGCTTTTACAAAGAACAATAAAAATAACACCAATGAATATGCCATCATCACTAATAAAGGAATGTTGCGTTCACGTTGATTTTCAATGTCGATGGTCGTAATTACTTTTTTCTGATGCAGCGCCAAAAATGATAATCCCGGAGCTGCCGCACTGAAAAGGAAAAATAACAGTAAAAGCTTTGTTTTAACTTCTGCCGGAAGCAAATACATAGAAGGTCGACTCAAATCCTCAGGCATTGAAGGAACATACATCGTCAAAAGAATGCCATACGTTGGCATAAAAAGAGGTAAGAATACCCAGGAAAAAAAGTGCGCTAAAATTGCTTTCATACCTATAGTTCTTTTCGCATTCGGGCCACGGGAATATTCAATTGCTCGCGGTATTTGGCCACGGTTCTTCGAGCAATGTTATAGCCTTTCTCATTCAACAAGTCCATTAATTTCTCATCCGTAAGTGGATTGTGCTTATCTTCAGACTCGATTGCATCGGACAATATTTTCTTTACTTCTCGTGTTGAAACCTCTTCTCCACTATCCGTTGACAGGGATTCCGAAAAGAAGTATTTCAAAGGGAAAATACCATAGTTTGTCTGAACAAATTTTGAATTAGCCACTCGTGAAATGGTTGAAATATCTAAACCTATTTCATCCGCAATGTCTTTTAAAATCATCGGTCGTAGTTTCGTTTCATCTCCTGAAAGAAAATACGCCTCTTGGTATTCCATGATTGCTCCCATGGTTAAAAGTAGCGTTTGCTGTCGTTGCTTAATTGCATCGATAAACCATTTTGCACCATCTAATTTCTGACGAACAAACGTTAGCGCTTCTTTGTCCGATTTCGATGATTTTGCTCCTTCCGCGTACGAACGCAGCATTGACTCATATTCTCGGCTTACCTTTAATTCTGGTGCGTTTCTACTGTTTAGTCCCAATTCCAAACGGCCTTCGCTTTCAAATAAGGTGAAGTCGGGAATGATCTGCTGGTAGTTCTTTGCAGACTCTCGCATCGAACCCCCAGGTTTTGGATTCAATTTTAAGATTTCATCTATTGCATCCTTCAGATCGCTTTCGTCAATTTCTAATTTTTTGGCTATTTTTTCGTAGTGTTTTTTGGTGAATTCTTCGAAATAATTTTCGAGAATCTTTTTCGCTGTGTACCTAGAAATATCCCCGTCTTGTTTCCTTTTTATTTGGAGTAACAGACACTCCTGTAAGTTTCTTGCGCCAACCCCAGCAGGGTCTAACTCTTGAATTAAGTGTAAAATATCAATTACTTCCTGTTCCGTAACATCCACATTCATCGAAAAAGCTAAATCATCTACAATGGCATCGATGGATCGATTCAAATATCCAGATTCATCTAGGTTGCCAATCAGTACATCCGCGATAGTAAACTGTTGATCCTCTAGGTATAAAAGGTGTAATTGTTCCGTTAACTTTTCCTGAAACGATTGCTCCCCTGACAAGGGAATCACACGCTCTTCATCGTCCTTGGACTGATTGTTTGCTTGCGTTTTATAATCTGCAGAATCATCGTCCAAGTAATCAGATAAATCAAATTCTTCCTCCGAATCGCTATCATCATCAAAATCATCTTCTTGATCAAAATCATCTTCTACTTCGTCAAGTCCTTCTTCTAGTGCCGGATTTTCCTCTAATTCTTGTTTGATGCGCTGATCTAATTCCATTGTTGGCACCTGCAACAACTTCATCAACTGAATTTGTTGAGGAGAAAGTCGTTGTTCAAGCTTTTGGGCAAGGTGTTGTCGGAGCGCCATGGATTGGTGAAGAATTATATCTTAAGGAATGATGTTCTGACGGATTACCTGATAAATTTCCCATGTCGAACGATCATATACATAGATTAATACGTGCATGTTTTCAGCATTGTAGGAATTATCCAGTTGATTTGGAACAACAAAACTATAATTTACGTAATACTTCCCATTTTGAAGATCATTCGGCCCGAGCACTCGACCAAAAGCCTGTCCATTCAAATTACCTCGGTGAATATCTCGATGGATATAGGTTGGATTGTGTGAATTATCACTCATTTTTTGATCGCCAACGAGTGAGTCTTCTAATACATAAGCAACGACCCCTAATTCATTCGTTAATGTTGGATCCAATTTGTCAACTTCAACATGAAGAAACGCACCGTGAGTTTGTGGATAATAATTGAGCGCCGATTGCATGTTCACTTTTAAGACGTTCTCTGCCAACATCGTATTGACGATGCCTGTCCAGGCATTTGGATTTTGAAAAATATTTCCTCCTTCCGTGAAGCGGTTAATTGTTCCCCTTGGGTTTCCACTAAATCCACCATCATGTATTCCGAAATACGTGCCGATTTCAATTCCATTTGGATTGGTGAAATCTACTGGGTATTCCGGCGGTGAAACGGTTTGAAAATCTCCTATTCCCAATGGCCCAACATGCATGGAAGAAATGAAGATGCGGCCATCATGACTGGTTTCCAAACTATGAGCTAAATCAGCAGCAGCTGGACAAAAAATACACTTATGACCAGTGTAGTCTTCGATAAGTATGTTTCGATTGATGTTGGTATTCGCAGTGAATGTAGGCCATTCATTAGCTACATAATCCGCCCAATTTCCGGGATACAAAGTTGTATCTAGGTCTAAGGGAGCTTGAGGAGGGTATGGGTTCGTAATGCGGTCACATGAAAAAAAGAGAAATAAGGACCAAATCGTCAAAAATAAAACCAGGTATTTTTTCATACTTAAAAACTTTGAGTGAAGCTAAGCGTTAAACCATTTGATGCTGGAACGAATCGGCAAACACCACCAACACAAAATAATCCTGCGCGTTGACGTCCGTACGAAACAGTGATTCTCGTTGCATCCCTTATGTAACCACACGTAATGATTGGATAATGAACTCTTTTGGCTTCATCCGGATGACCATAATTATATTGGTTCATGAAACTGAAAAACCATCCTGGCGAAATGGAATACTCCAGAAGTAAAGTCGCCCAATTTCCTTTGTCTTTAATTAAGTTGTTTTCTTTCTGTACAAACAAACCTTGAATTTCTGTTCGCAACGAGTGCTTGCTATTAAACTTGTAGGAAAATTCTCCCACACCTATATTGGCATGGATGATTCCGCTGGCATCATTTGAGATTTTAACTACATCGTTGTTAATCTTTATGGAATAAAAACTCAAAATCGTACTGAATTTTTTATTGAATTTTTTTGTGATATTGAAATTAATGTCTTGCCAATACATACTATCACTTGCCTGAAAAGGTCGACAAACATAAGTTACTCCGGTTGAATCAAGCGGATTTATGCCTGCATTGTTTTGCTTGGGACGATAGGTAGTAGAAAAGTTTCCACCCACTGTTGTTCCATATTTACCACCTATTTTCGTGCCTTTTTTAAAGGTGTACAAAACGTCTGTTTGGTAAGCTACTTCGCCCAAAGGCTGTGTTGCATAGGGATAAAGTGTGGCAACCAAGTTGTAGGTGTGTGTTTTATTCAACGAGGGTAAATAGTTTATGAATACATCTTGAAGATCCTTGGTGCGATCGGAGCGGTAACTCATGTTATCCACTGATTTTCCAGAAACTAAAATTCCTAGGCCTTTTTTGGTAAAACTCACATTGAAAACGGAGGCGTGGCCATAGTTGTAGATGTAATTGTTATCGCTTGAAGGGTCTTGTTCTTTTTGAACGAACTCCACATCACCATAAAAGTTTTTATAGCGTAATTTTAGACGTCCTCCATATGTGGCTACATTTTGCGGTAGAATCAAATCAGGATTATTGTCCTCTTGGTATTTACTGACAAAAGAAGCCCCTAACACCACATCAAGTGGGAATTCCTTCATTTTTTTCAGCGCCTCATTCAGGTGAATTTCTCCATCAATTCCCCTTACAATTCCATCTCCATGAACGATTGAACCACCTTGGAAAGAAAGTCGTTGGTAGCCGTAAACCCCTTTCAGGACTATCCCGCTTTTTGGTCGCACAATAATGCGAGCACCATCCATCATATTGTCGTAACCCAATGCCCGATCCTCATATGCTCTAAACGCTAAACCAGATCCGAACTGCTCATAAAAAGATCCCAATGTAGCGTCGATAAATCCATTTGAATACCCAATGTATCGCATACCTATTCCCGTTCCATCAAAACGATTCGGATATCCTTGAATCCTCGGTAAATAGGATTCCAGTCTCATGCCCGCTTTAAAATTTCCTTGCGTGTAAAAAACATTCATGTAGGAATTCAACAATCCTTTCTCTGCCGGTTGTTTGGCATCAATAATGGAATCAGCATTCAAATATTGAAAGGTGCTCTCCAAGTTTCCTGTAAGCGTTCCTTGGGAAAAGCTCAAAAACCCTAAAGTGGATCCAGCAAATGCGAATAGTAATTTTTTCATTTTAATTATTTTCCGCCTAACTGAACGAGTTCCTTGTGCAATTTTTCTTCATCTCCCGGAGCATAATTATTGTGCGAATAGACGATGTTTCCATCCTTGTCAATTAAAAAGGTGTGAGGGACGTTATTAACCCCCATTGCGCGTTTAAAATCTCCGTTTGGATCCATCAAAACCATGTAATCCCATGCTTTTCCATTTACATAAACGGGAACTTGGCTCTTTGTTTTTTCATCATCGATAGACACGGCTACTAATGTAACTCCTGTTTCTTCTTGCCATTCTTCGTATAAATCGTGGATGGTATTTAACTCCTTCTTGCATGGTGCACACCATGTTGCCCAAAAACTAATAATGATGGGGCCATCTAGGCCTAAGGATGCCGTGTTCACCGATTTTCCATTCATGTCTTTCAAATCGACAGAAGGTAGTTTCTTTAAATCTCCTTCAGATGGAGCATCCTGTGAAAATGTTGCAAAGCTTGTTAATACTACAACTGCAAGTGAGAAAAGTGTTTTCATGTTATTTATTTTTGTCTGGCTCTTTCAAAAACCTTGCCGAACTCAAAGGTATAAAAAAACAGAGACCTGAAAAACTTTACGTCGTTTTGAATTCTGGAGTTTTATTCTTATTTTTGAACAAATTGATGTTTCATGAAAAAGTCCTTATTTCTCTCTATAGTCTTGTGTTTGGGTGTGTATGCGTATGCTCAAGACGGCATTGTGATTCACCTGGATGGACAAACCACCGATTTATCTGGAACAACGTATAACGTGGTAGCGCCCTCAAGTGCTTCATTCGATGTTCCTTTAGATATCGAAAATCACACAGGTTTTCCACGAAATTGGCGAGTAACTCGTTTACGCATCGATGCGCCTGCAGGATGGACAGATGCCTTGTGTTGGGGACATGCAACGGATCCTTTTGGAGGAACTTGTTTTACCTCAGGTCAGATGAACACAAATCCATGGACGACCCCAGGTACCCAATCGGTTTTATTCACCATCAATGACGGAGAATACGGAAAATTAAAAGCATCCATTGATCCTGCGGATGGAGTATATGGTACCGCTCACTACCGTTACTACATTTCTACAAATGGAATTTCTTACAGTGATTCTATTGATGTCGTGGTGGATTATTTAGCCTCGATCAAACCAGTGAAAGAAGAGATAGGTGTTAGTATTTCACCAAATCCAACATCGGAATACGTTTCTATCCAATTAGCTGGAATGGATCAGTCATCCTTTAAAATGATGGATGCTCTTGGAAATGTTATGATGAAAGAGGTAATTCATGGAAACAAAAAAATTCATGTTGGTGATTTAAGTAGTGGTATCTATTTCCTCGTTTTTGAATCTGCAAACGGAAAAAGCATCACAAAAAAATTAGTCGTTCGCCACTAATTCCATTCTTTACACTTTATTTGAGGTTTCAAGACGAGATTAATGTCTAATTTCGTGCTATGTCCAAAAAAAGGAATTCAAAACCAGGTTCAGGTAAAAAGAAATCAGGCATTCAAGCCATTCTAATTCGATTATTTGAAAAACATCCAGGAACAGAACTGAGCCATCAGCAGGTTTGTGCTCTTGTAGAGGCGCGCGACCCAATGAGTCGACAAGTCGTGTTTGAGGGACTAAACACACTCGCAACACGAAACGCCATAAAGCGGATCAATCATTTCACGTTTATTGCCAATAAAGAAACAAATTTGGTAGAGGGGGTAATCCAATTAACACAACGAGGTGCTGGCTTTGTTGTTGTTGAAGGTAAAGATAAAGATGTGTTCATTGCCCCTCAAAACATTGGTCAGGCACTAAACGGAGACAAGGTCAAAGTGCGGGTTTTCAAATCTGGTCCGAATCGCGATGAAGGAGCAGTAGTTGAAATTAAAGAACGAGAGCGTGTTCAATTTGTTGGAACCATAAAACTTTCTGAAAAAGGAGCGCTACTTATTCCCGATAATAATCGAAGTGGTATTGAAATTCGCGTTGCCAAAGAACATTTAAACGGTGCTCGAAATGGTGAAAAAGCACTCGTTAAGATTACTGTTTGGCCAAAGACCGCTGAAATGCCTTACGGTGAGGTTGTTGCCATTTTAGGTATGCCTGGAAATAACGACACGGAAATGCTTTCCATATTATATAATCAAGGGATTAATCCTATTTTTCCGGAGGCTGTACTGGAAGAAGCGGAGCGCGTTCCTGTTGCATTAGATGATAAGGAAATTGCCCTAAGAAGGGACTTTCGTCCAACCTTAACATTTACCATCGATCCATTCGATGCGCGCGATTTCGATGATGCCATTTCATACGAAGCATTAGAAAATGGACGCTACGAGCTTGGTGTGCACATCGCCGATGTTAGCCATTATGTTCGTCCAGGCTCTGCTATGGATGCCGAAGCCTTGTTGCGCTCCAATTCTGTTTATTTGGTAGATCGTGTAATCCCAATGTTGCCTGAGCAACTGTCGAATATTGCGTGTTCTTTACGTCCACATGAAGACAAATACACTTTTTCAGCTGTCTTTGAAATGGACGAAAAAGGCAAGGTCTATAAGGAATGGTATGGAAAAGGGGTCATCCATTCAGACCGCCGATTTACCTATGAGGAAGCACAGGAAATCATTGAAGGAAAAGAAGGTGACCATCAAGAAGTGATTCGAAAACTCAACAATGTAGCCCACATTTTAAGAAAACAACGGATGAAAGATGGCGCACTAAGCATCGAGTCTGAAGAAATGCGTTTTCGTCTAAACGAGGCAGGTAATCCCTCTGAAGTTGTCATCAAAACCTCCAAGGATGCCCATAAATTAATTGAAGAATTTATGTTGCTGGCCAATCGCAAAGTGGCCACTTTCTTATCTAAACCGGAAAAAGGAAAAGATCCAATCCCAATGGTTTACCGCGTACATGATTCTCCTGACCCAGGGAAAATGGATGTGTTTGCTGTATTCATTGAGAAATTTGGACATAAAATAGATTTGCATGATACCAAATCAATTGCAAAAAATCTAAATGCTTTATTCGAAGAAATTCGAGAGGAAAATGAATTTTCACTTGTGCAATCCATGGCCATCCGATCCATGGCAAAAGCTTCTTATGAAACGGAGAATATTGGTCATTATGGCTTAGCTTTTAAATACTACAGTCATTTTACTTCTCCGATTCGTCGCTATGCCGATTTAGTTGTGCACCGTATCTTACAAGAAGAATTAACACACAAACAACACCGATATGGGGGTGAGTTAAAAGCAATATGTACCCGTATTTCTAAGAATGAACGCAAGGCAGCTGAGGCTGAGCGAGAGTCTACCAAATACTTTCAGACCTTATTTGTAATGGATCACATGGGGGAAATATTTGAAGGAACCATTTCGGGTATTGCCGAACACGGTATGTTTGTTCGCATGGATGAAAATCACTGTGAAGGCATGGTACCCATGTCGGAAATTCCAGGGGACCGCTATTATTTCGATCAAGACAATTTTAAAATAACGGGGGCGCGCTACAAAAAGGCTTACAATTTTGGGGATAAAGTTTTGGTCAAAATCGCAAAGGTTAATCCGAAAAAGAGACAAATTGACCTTGAATTAATTACGGATTAGAATAGAAAATTATTGTAAGGATAGCGCACTTTAAATATGGCTTTTACCTCTTCGTAAAGGACTTCTTTTAATTCGTCAACGTTTTCTTTGTTTTGAGCCGAAATAAACAAACATTTTGTTTTATTCATTTTAGCCATCCACGATTTTTTCAATGAATCCAAAGAAGTAACATCCTCCTCTTCCTCATTTAACTCATTTAATGGAGGCTGATACGCATCGATTTTATTAAAAACGACAATGGTTGGCTTCTCTGTTTTGTCTATTTCATTCAATGTTTCATTCACCACATTAAAATGATCCTCAAAATTCGGGTGGGAAATATCCAATACGTGAACCAAGAGATCAGCCTCTCGCACCTCATCCAGCGTCGACTTGAAAGATTCCATTAGTTGTTGAGGAAGTTTTCGAATGAATCCAACAGTATCCGTCAATAGCATAGGCATGTTATCGATCACCACCTTTCGTACCGTTGTATCGAGCGTAGCGAACAGTTTGTTTTCAGCGAAGACATCGGACTTAGACAATAAATTCATTAAGGTACTTTTACCGACATTCGTATATCCAACCAACGCAACACGCACCAGTTGGCCTCGGTTGCTTCGTTGAACAGTCATTTGCTTGTCAATTTCTTTCAGACGTTCCTTCATCAAGGAAATGCGCATTTGAATGATTCGACGATCCGTTTCAATTTGTGACTCACCCGGACCTCTTAATCCGATTCCTCCTTTTTGTCGTTCTAAGTGAGTCCACATGCGCGTCAAACGAGGAAGCATGTACTGAAGTTGAGCGAGTTCTACTTGTGTTTTTGCATGGAAAGTTCTAGCACGACTGGCAAAAATATCCAAAATGAGAATGGTCCGATCCAAGACTTTACATTCCAACTCGCGTTCAATGTTTCTTAATTGTGATGGAGACAGTTCATCATCAAAGATCACCATGTCGATGTCCAATGCTTTCATAAACTGTTTGATTTCCTCTAATTTACCTGAACCAACATATGTTCTTGGATTTGGATAGGGTAATTTTTGAAGGAATTTTGTGTGCGTTATAGCGCCCGCGGTTTCCGCTAAAAATTCAAGTTCATCTAAATGTTCATGAGCTATTACCTCATCAATCTCTGAGGTGATTACTCCTACTAAAACACAAGATTCCTCTACTGCATCAACCGTAACGTGACCTTCTTGCATTACTTTCTTAAGGTTTTAATGTGTTGCATGACAAAGGTCATATTTTCGGCTGTTTCCAAAATAGCAGACATCGGAGGCATGGCGTTTTTACCATTTTTTAATATTTTTTTGACTTGTCCATCCGTTAATGTTGAAACAGACAAATCTTTTGCGCCAGAAGCACCTAGTTTCCCGTCTTCACCATGACAACTTGCACAATGAAGGGTGTAGAGCGAAGCTCCTTTTTCCGCAGGTGTTTCGATGGGTAAAACTTCCTTGTTTTTTGCTGTATTATTGCCGTTACAGGCCGTTATTCCAAGCAACAAAAGGATAAAAAATAGGCGCATTAAAACCATGATCCGCCAAGCGCTGTTCTAAATGGCCAAGGAATAGATGCTAGAATCAAAATGAATCCAATTAAATAAAATAGTTTAATCGGTTTAAATTTTTCTGCATCGGTCGTTCCTCTTTTGGACTTACTGTAACCAAGAGTAATTAAAATAATGGCTACCAACATACCAGCAAGGTGTTCCATTCCGTAAAAACGATGCATTGGATTCTTCATCCAACCCTCCACAAAACTTACTTTGCCAGAACTCACAAAATATTGAATAAAGCCGATGATTAATTGAGTGTGTAACGTGATCATGGTAAACAAATTGATCATTTTATGCTTCTTTTCAAAGGTTTTAGCTGTAAATGCGTTCACAATCGCCAACAACAAAAGAATAATGGCAACCCAACGTAAGCCAGAATGTGCATGAGTTAAAATTGAATTCATATCTATAGATTTAATCGTTTAATTTCAATACGGCTAAAAATGCTTCTTGAGGGACTTCAACTCGTCCCACTTGACGCATACGTTTTTTTCCTGCTTTTTGTTTCTCTAAGAGTTTGCGTTTACGGGAAATGTCTCCACCGTAACACTTCGCAGTGACATCTTTGCGCAATGCTTTGATGGTTTCACGTGCAATTACTTTTGCACCAATTGCTGCTTGAATGGGAATCTCAAATTGTTGACGTGGAATTAATTCGCGTAATTTCACACAAATGCGTTTTCCCAGATCATAGGCATTACTTCGGTGAACCAATGCGGATAAGGCATCGACCTGTTCTCCATTGAGGAGTAAGTCCATCTTGATCAAATCTGACTCTTTATACCCAATCGGGTGATAATCAAATGACGCAGAACCACGAGATACAGATTTCAATCGGTCATAAAAATCAAAGACAATTTCAGCCAATGGCATTTCAAAGGTTATTTCCACCCGATCTTGGGTTAAATACACTTGATTTTGCAATTCTCCTCGTTTTTCAATGCACAGTGTCATAATGGCACCAACATATTCTGTTTTGGTAATTACTTGAGCCTTAATGTAAGGTTCTTCGATGCGATCCATGCCAGATGGATCAGGTAATTCTGAAGGATTATTTACAATAAAAGGTTCTTCTGGATCCTTCTTCATGTATGCTTTATAAGAAACGTTAGGAACGGTTGTGATGACCGTCATGTTAAATTCTCGTTCCAAACGTTCTTGAATGATCTCCATGTGGAGCATTCCTAAGAATCCACATCGGAAACCAAATCCTAATGCAGCCGATGACTCAGGTTCAAAGACCAAAGAGGAGTCATTCAATTGCAATTTTTCCATGGAATAACGCAATTCTTCGTAGTCCTCTGTGTCCACTGGGTATATTCCCGCAAAGACCATGGGTTTCACGTCCTCGAATCCTTTAATGGCTACTTCACACGGGTTTTCTGTAGAGGTGATGGTATCACCCACTTTTACTTCATTAGCTTGTTTGATTCCAGATATGATGTATCCAACGTCCCCTGCTCTCACTTCGTTTCGTGGTGAAAGGTCCATTTTCAGGATGCCAATTTCATCTGCATTATAATCTCTTCCTGTATTCAAAAAACGTACTTTCTGTCCTTTTTTCATGACACCGTTTTTTACACGGTAATAGGCAATAATTCCCCGGAAAGGATTAAAAACAGAATCAAAAATCATGGCTTGAAGTGGCGCGTCCTCTTTACCCTTTGGAGCAGGTATGCGGTTTACTACCGCCGCTAAAATCGCATCGACACCAAGTCCCGTTTTTCCTGACGCCGGGATAATGTCTTCGTAGTCACAGCCAATTAATTCTACAATTTGATCTGAAACTTCCTCAGGCATTGCACCGGGCAAATCCATTTTATTTAGAATTGGAATGATTTCCAAATCATGTTCTAAGGCTAAATATAAGTTCGAAATGGTTTGTGCTTCGATTCCTTGAGAAGCATCTACGATCAGTAATGCACCTTCACATGCTGCAATGGATCTAGAAACTTCGTAAGAGAAATCAACGTGTCCTGGTGTATCGATCAAATTTAAAATGTAGTCATTTCCTTCAAACTTATAACTCATTTGAATGGCATGACTTTTAATGGTAATACCCCGTTCACGCTCAAGGTCCATATCATCCAAAGCCTGAGCTTGCATGTCTCTATCGGAAATAGTTCCCGTTGTTTGAAGTAAGCGATCCGCGAGTGTACTTTTACCGTGGTCGATGTGTGCAATAATGCAGAAATTTCGAATGTGATTCATAGCGGCTACAAAAATACGACTTTCCTCGTATTTTATTGGAAAACCTGTGTTATTTTAACTGTGAAGCCATGATTAATCCGAAGATGATTGCGCCGATAATAAACAAAACATACAACGATAATACAACGATGGTTAAAATCCCTGTAAATCGAAATAATGACTTCAAGTTTTCAAGTCCTTCTTCTAAATCATTCTCATCCAGGTGGTCAATTGCATCCCGCGTTTTGTTTGAAAATCGCAAAAGATACATCCCCGGAAAAAAATAGATCACTGAAAACACCAAATAGACCCCTCCTACTAATTTTAATTCCGGCTTTCCTGGGATAATCAACAAGATCACCCCACCTAAAATCATAAAACCTAAGCCGATGAAGCTCATGACGGCAAAAAATTTAGCCCACTTTGTACATTCCATCATGAACTTAAGTGAATTACTGTTCAATGACAATTGTTGGTTATTTTCTTGGTTTAATTCCATCTGTTTCGTCTAAATTGTTAAATCTAATTACATTTAATTCCTGCAACAACTCCTTATTTAGTAACATGTTGTTTTTCAGCTCTCTGGCCAAAGTTGGAGCCATCAAATAACCCTTTGTTCCCAAGCCATTGAACACATAAATGTATGGAAATTTTTGATGTTCGCCTAAAATTGGACGACGATCTTTCACCGTTGGTCGTATTCCCACTTGTTGTCCCAAAATTTCATAATCGTAATTTCCAAGTGCTGACAAATGACCCGCTAATATGAGTTTACCCTCCTCCGTTGGGTTAAGCTGAGTGTTTTCCCATTCATAAGTGGCACCTATTCGGAATTTTTTATCCCCAACAGGTAAAACAAAACATTTTCGATTCAATGATTCGTTTTCGGGAATTTCTTTGGAATGAATGAACAACGTTTGACCTTTCGTAGGTTGAATTGGCAATTCTCCAAATACGGAGAAATTAAGTTGTTCGTACCCTAAGCAAAAAACCACAAAATCATAGTGCTCATGCCTGTAAGTTCTTTCTAATGGATCAAAATGGGAAGGATCAAAATCTTCTATTTTCAAAACGCCCAATTGTTTAAAATACTGGATGTTTTTCTCATAATAAGCATGTGCGTCAATCCAAAAAGCATTTTTTACTCGCCCACTTCCGAACTGATTTGTTGCTAGTGCATAGGAATCATCTTCCTCATTTATGTCCTCTAAATACGCTTTATACTCCTCCAGATTGGCGCGTTTTAACCAATAATTGCGTTCTTGCTGGGAAGCAATCATGCGTCTGATGGTCATCGGGTGCATAAAAGAGGTCTTTAGTTTTGACTCTAAATTCTTGTAAAACAGTTTTGCATCGGACATAAATTCATCCAAACGCCAAGACTTGTTCATTCTTCTAAATACCAGTGGGTTGACCATTCCGGCTGCAACCGCTGTTGAATGATTGGTTCCTCGGTCAATCAATTGAACATGGTGTCCATCCTCTAAAAATTCATGCGCTAAGCTTGTTCCAGCTAGTCCGGCTCCAATAATTAAAATCCGCTTTTTGTCCATGATCATTTTGCTATGGCGAAACTAATCAAACTTATTTTAAGATGGGGGTGTTTGGTCCGCAAGAGTTGCACCATTGCCTCCAAAGTAGCACCCGTAGTAATCACATCATCCACAATTGCAACATGCTGGTAAATCAACTTTTGTTTTGTCAAACTGAATTGTTCCGCAGCATTTTCCCAACGTAAAAATCGGTTTTTTCCTGTCTGACTTGCGTTATTCGTTTTTTTCACGATTAATGTTGCTAACACGGGGATTTTCAATGCCATTGACAAACCCGTAGCTAGGGATTCGCTTTGATTATATCCTCTAAAAAATTCTTTTTGAGGGTGGACGGGAACCGGGATCAAAGCTTCAATGCCGTGATAGTTTCTGATAG
>JBEEIV010000130.1:0-3131 GCA_041169645.1 Bacteroidota bacterium | reverse complement strand
GTGACGCAAATAGGCTTTTGAATATTGTCCATGCAATTCATCTGCAAACATGGGATCAATCAATGAAAAATCGTTTTTCCATTTTTCATTTTTAATATTAATAATCCCTTGAGTGGTGAAGACCATCCCATTTCTTGCATTTCGAGTAGGCATCACACAATCAAACATATCGATTCCCAAGGCAATTCCCTCCAAAATATTGGCAGGTGTCCCTACTCCCATTAAATAACGTGGTTTGTCTTTTGGAAGTATGTCGGTTACTTCATCTGCCATTTCATACATATCTTCTGCCGGTTCCCCAACAGAAAGTCCACCAATGGCATTACCAAAAGCTCCTTTTGAGGCAATATATTCTGCAGAAATTTTGCGCAAATCCTTATATACACTACCCTGAACAATTGGGAATAAAGTTTGTTGATAACCATATTTAGGCTCCGTTTCATTGAAACGCGTGATGCAACGATCCAACCAACGGTGTGTCATTTCCATGGACCGCTTGGCATATCCATATTCGCAAGGATAAGGCGTGCATTCATCAAAAGCCATGATGATATCGGCGCCAATGGTCCGTTGAATATCCATCACCGATTCCGGCGTGAAATAATGTAAACTTCCATCAACATGCGACTTGAACTTCACCCCTTCCTCTTCAATTTTTCTTCCTGTTCCAGCCAAAGAATACACCTGATATCCGCCAGAATCGGTTAAAATAGGACCTTTCCAACCATTAAATTTGTGCAAACCTCCTGCTTGTTCTAAGATTTCTAATCCCGGACGAAGGTATAAATGATAGGTGTTCCCTAATATAATTTGAGCCTTTATGGGATCTGACAGTTCAGCTGTATGCACTCCTTTCACGGTACCTGCTGTACCAACAGGCATAAAAATGGGTGTCAATATTTCTCCGTGATCTGTAGTGATTTTACCCGCACGTGCCTTTGAGGCAGGATCAACTAGCTGAAGTTCAAAATTCATCTTACAAAAATACGAGGAAAATTTGAGAGGAGCGGAATTTAATCCTCGCAAAATCAAATGAAGCTAGACTGAAATCAAAATATAGCTCAAATCATTTCTAAATATGGCCCAAACACTAGCACTTTTGAGCTGTATTAGACACGAATTATCCCTATTCAGAATTATCTTCTAATTTTTGAATTCTTTTTTCGAGTGCCACAATCTTTTGACGCATTTCGGCAACTTCTTTTTGCGAAACAAAGCGATAAGCAGATGCTTCGTTCAAGTCTTCTGCTTCATGATAGGTGGGATCAAGCGACTTCCAAGCGTAATAATCTGTTATCTGAAAGCCTAAAATTTCACCAATTTTTTCGATACGAGTTAAAGTGGGATCGGTTTGTCCTCTTTCCAATTTTGAATAGGCGGAAATAGACATGTCTAATTTCATTGCCATATAATCCTGCGTGAAGTCTTTTTCGATGCGAAGCTTGCGGATATAATTGGAAAATTTTGTCATTTCCAAAATTCGAAAAGAAATGAAAAAGGAAATAGCCCCTAAAACGATAAAATTATTCCTAAAACGAAAATAATTTTCGTTAAAGTATAATTTTAAGCCTTTCTGTACATAAGAAAGCGCTCTTCATCGAATTTTTTGAGATGTAACTCAGAATCGGACATCTGTAATTCAAGTCCGATATAGGCTAATAATGTGTTCAATTCCTCAAATAAATCAGTAGAACTTTCCATCCATCTGGCAAACCAATTGGATAAATCTGATTCATACACCTCCGAACACAATTGATAAAAACCTTGCAAGGTATACCCTTGCTTTAATTGTCCAAATCGTTCGTTCATCAACAACATTACCTCCCGAATACTTTTCTGGTGTCCAAATTTTTGCCTAATCAACACATCCAAGCCCAAAGCCATTAAAGCTCCTTTGTAATAAATAGAAACACGTTTCCCGGGCAATGCTTGTCCGTAACCGTCCAACCATAAATCTACAGAACTATCTACCAGCGACTGTGCATGATCTCGTTCACGCTCAAAATGTAATTTCAAATTTCCTTGCAACCCAGCCACATATTCGTCGGCTGTCCAAACTTCCGATGCAAACAAAAACCAATCTCCTAAATACGTTGTAATTCCTTCCACAACGCCACCAGATGGGAAAATAACCTCTTTTTCGTAGGCATAAGGCAGTAATTCCTTCGGACGAATCGTACAAATATTCCACACATGAAACAACTCATGCGATGCCACTCCAATCAAATCTTCATATAAATCACGCTCTGGGGCGCCCAACACAATCATGGTGCTTTTAGTATGTTCCACCCCATGATAATACGGTTTCGGACAAATCCAATGCATATAAACATAAGAATTTACCGGAAAACCACCCATGTAATTCAATTGAAAGGCCGTAAATTTTTGATAAGATTGAATGACTTTTTGATTGATGGCGAACAAGGGATCAAAGCCTCCGGCTTTGAATTGAACTCCCTTTTCTTCCCACGCTGCAACCTGTAACACAGGAGCTGCCATAAAGGGAGAATCCACCAATTCCCGATAACTTTTAGCTAAAAAAGAATGTCCTTCTTTTAAGCCCAAAGATGTTAAATAGTGCCAATGATCTGGAAAAGCCAACTGTACCTCCACGTCCAAATCTTCACAACCCTTTACAAACAAACAACAATTGATAAAGTTGATGTATAAAAATTCTTCTTGAACTACTGAACCTCCTGCATCTTCTTGCAAAGCATAATAATCCCAACACAAATGAATTCGTTCACCAGCCTTGGCTTGCACTTGCCAGCAAGATCCTGAAACTTTCGCCACAGCTTCTTGCTCCCCTTCAATCAGTTGATAAATGGAAGGAATGTTTTTAGCAAAATGCTGCGCCTGGTATCTCCCTGGTCGCCATATGGGCAATTGCAGAAAAATTAGACCCGTTTCAAGGGCTACAAATGTCCACTCAATCGACAAATAATGTGCCTTGTTTCGCTTTGGACGAATATGATAAAACGACTGTGTAATCATTTAGGCTAAAACTTCATGTAAGACAGACAAGGATTTTATTTCTCCCAAAGAGTCTAAATGCAAATGATAAAAATCAATCAAGGCCAAAACCATCTCATTCCGAATGCCTCGATTTAAGTGAGTCACTTGTTTCAACT
>JBEEIV010000129.1:0-4968 GCA_041169645.1 Bacteroidota bacterium | reverse complement strand
TTCCGATCTGCACCATATATTTCCGCCCAAAAACGGCGACTCGGTTGAAAGCTGGACTTGGATTTAATTATCAAGCACAGAAAACGGGAAGCTTTTTAATTTGGCAAAGTGACTCTTTAGGTTACATCCCAAGTGGCGGCGCCGATACAAGTAATGCGGCTTCCACCTTAACATATAATTTTGGTCAACGTTTGTTCCTTGATCCGTATGTTAAATTTATTGACAAAAAGAACAATTTACACCACCTGAAGACACGTGTGTATTACGCCCACAATGCAAACATCAATAATCCAAGTCAAAGCAATGGGGCGGTTATTTATTTTGCTGATTATTCCGTTCAAAAGCAGTTCAAAAATGGGGGAACCTTGACCTCTGGCGCTTCGAATATTTACAATGTTGTCAAGTCTAATTTATTCGGTGATCACAATTCAGAAAACCTTGCGTTGTATTCTCAACTTGAATTACATAAAGGAAAATGGGACTTTAGTGCTGGTGCTCGTCTTGAGTATTTTCAGATGGATGGAAAAAGTGGGGATACGGATTTTATGATCTCTGAAAAGAAAAACATCAAAATTCCATTTTATCCGATTTTGCGAACCGGCATTCATTACCAAGCAGCCAAATACACACACTTTCGTGCTTCATTTGGACAAGGAATTCGGTATCCTTCAGTGGCAGAACGCTTCACACAAACATCCGTAGGTGCTTTGAATATTTTTCCGAATCCCTATTTAACTCCAGAGATTGGATGGGCGGGTGAAATTGGCATCAAACAAGGGGTGAAAATTGGTTCTTGGAAGGGATTCCTCGACCTTGCGGCTTTTGTCAATCAATACAACAACATGATGGAGTTTTCTTTCGTGTATTTTAATCCGATTTCTCAAAAACCATTGGATCCAATTAATCCAAGTCCGGAGGACATTACTTTTCTTACGAGTGGAAATTACAATGTCAGTGATTGGGTCGGATTCCAAGCGCAAAATGTCGAGAAAGCACGTATTACAGGTTTGGATTTCTCGTTTAATTCCATGGGGAAAATCGGGGAAGTAGAATTGATTTCACTCCTTGGATACACCTACATGAATCCAATTAGTTTAAATAACAATTCCTTGTATACAGCAACGTATTCGGATACAACGACGAATATGTTAAAGTACCGGTTTAAACACTTGGCCAAGGCAGATATTGAGGCGAACTATAAAAAATGGAGTTTCGGAGTTTCTACTCGTTACAACAGTTTCATGAAAAACATCGACCGGGTATTCGAGTCTGATCTTGATCCCGCAGTAAATAGTACCGTATACATTCTTCCAGGACTCAAAGAATACCGACAAAAAAACAACAAGGGTAACCTTGTTTTCGATGTGCGAATGGCATTTCACATCAATGACCATTTCCGCGTAAGTTTAATGGTGAATAATGTATTTAATGCGGAATATTCAAGTCGGCCTGGTGACATTCAAGCTCCACGCAATTTTATCACACAACTCCAAATGAATTTTTAATGAAGGTACTCGGAATCATTCCAGCCCGCTATGCATCCTCCCGTTTTCCAGGAAAACCATTGATCGATTTAAAAGGGAAGTCCATGATTCAACGCGTGTATGAAGGCGCGCTGAAATCTCAGGCAATGTCGAAAGTAATTGTTGCTACTGATGACCAGCGCATTGTGGACGAAGTGCTTCGATTCGGTGGACACGTTTGCCTGACCAAAGCATCGCATTTAAGTGGTACAGATCGATGTGCTGAAGTTGCGGAAATGAACCCAGGTTTTGATGTGGTTATTAATATCCAAGGGGATGAACCATTGGTTAACCCTTCTCAATTGGATCAACTTTTACATGCTTTTAAAGAACCGGAAGTGCAAATTGCCACTTTGGGAATTCATACGACCGATAAAGCTGATTTAATCAATCCAAATCGCATAAAAGTGGTCTGTGACCACGCGAGCAATGCCTTGTATTTTAGCCGCAGCACCATCCCAAATCACGACCATTTTAATGGGGATCATCTTGCTGAATTCCCTTATTTAAGGCACATTGGTTTGTATGCATACCGAACGAATACCTTGGCTCATATTTGTCAATTAAAACCGACACAACTGGAAAGAATCGAATCCCTTGAACAATTAAGATGGCTGTTTCATGGGTTGAAAATTAAAGTGGTACTTACAGACATTGAAACACCCAACATAGATGTACCAGAGGATGTAGAGAAAGTACTTCAGTTTTTGTAATTCCATCTTTCTTTTGTAAATTTGGGAAATGATCCCATTTGAAGAAGTAATCTGCCAATTAATTTTGCGCCACAACTGTGTGGTGTTGCCCAATTTTGGTGGATTTGTTTCGAAAACGATTGCTGCTCAAATAGACCTTGAAAGAGGTGTGTTTCAAGCCCCTTATAAACAATTGCTTTTCAATCGAAACCTCATCAACGATGATGGATTGGTTTTAGCAGAATATGCGCGCCTAAATGGCCTTTATTATCAAGAAGGTGTTGAACAACTCAATGCGTTCACCGATCTATTGAATACAGAAATTGCATCCGGAAAACAGGTAAGTATTCCAAAACTAGGTGTTTTTTCGAAAGATGAACATGGTGTGGTTCGATTTGAACAAGACCGTCACTTCAATTTCCTGCTCAGTTCTTACGGACTTTCTCACGTAACTTTTGTTCCAAACGAAGTAGTTCAAGAAACTCCTGTGATCCAAATGAATCCAGTTGTAACAGCAGCTGATCAGCACAAAACTCCAAGAAAAATTTGGAAATATGCTGCGGCAGCATGTCTTTTACCCTTTGCTTTTTATTCGTTTTGGATACCAATGAAGACAGAAGCATTACACTCTGGACTCATTTCCATCAATGATTTCAATCCACTTAGGGGTAAAGTCGAAGTGTATTACACGAAAAAGCCCCTGAAAACGATTCAAGGTCAGATCACGAATGAATTGGGCATCGACGAACAACTTTCATCGGTGGAACCTGGTCAAATTGGTTTATATCAATACGATGAATCCACTGTATTCGCTGTCCAAGTACCAAAGATTGAGACCATAGAATCACACGTCGAAGCCGTTCAACAAGTTGCGAATTTTGAATGCATCGTAGGTTGTTTTTCGAATGAACGAAATGCAGAAAATTTGGTGCTGAAATTACAAAATGAAGGTTTTAACGCACATACCTTACCAGGAGGAAATTTGATCAGGGTAAGTGCTGGATCCGGAACAAGTCAAAGTGAAATCCAAGCAATTCAAACGAAAGTGAAATCCCTAGGGATGGATGGATGGATTGCCAAACAATAAATCAATACATGAAAAGAACCATTAAATTTTTGCTGCCAATCTTTTTTGGCGCGTCAATGTCGTTGGCTCAAGTGACCAATGCAGAGGGAAGTAAATATCAATTTCAAAAAGTAGTGCACCTGGATGCAACACCTGTTCAAAGCCAAGGAAGAACGGGAACGTGTTGGTCGTTTTCAGGCATGTCTTTTTTTGAATCTGAATTGATGCGCATGGGGATTGCAAAAAATCTTGTGCTTTCTGAAATGTATACGGTACGAAAAGCCTATGAAATGAAAGGGGAAAAATACATCCGCATGGATGGTAAAACCAACTTCGGTGAAGGTGGGGCTTTTCATGACATTCCTTTGGTGATTCGCAAATATGGAATCGTTCCTTACGCGGAATATTCCGGATTAGAAAACACGGAAACCTACAACCATGCAGAAATGTTTGATGGTTTGAACAAAATCATGCAAGAAATCATGGGGAAATTAGGGACTCCAGAGGGAATTTCAGATGCTTGGAAAAAAGACTACAACAAAATTTTGGATAAATACATCGGTAAAGATGTGAAGGAATTCGAATGGGAAGGTAAAAAATACACACCGAAATCCTTTGCGGAGTACTTGCAGTTAAACATGGATAATTATGTATCCTTGACTTCGTTTACGAACCATGAAATGTACAAAAAATGCCTATTAGAAATACCGGATAATTGGGCGTGGGGTGAAAGTTATAATGTAACAATGGATGATCTTTTTGAAGTGACAAAAGATGCCCTTAAAAATGGATATACCGTTGCATGGGGTGCGGATGTATCTGAAATTGGTTTTAGTTTTAGAAATGGAATTGCTATCGTACCGGCAAACCCTAAAAGTGTAGAGGTTACTGGAAAAGACGAAAAAAACTTCAATAATGCTGGAGCGGATCGTAAATCAAATGCTTTTTCCGAGCCGACGAAAGAACTGAATATCACGCAAGAAATCAGACAGGAAGCATACGATAATAAAACAACCACGGATGATCACGGTATGCACATCGTTGGTCTTTATACCGATCAAAATGGTGTAAATTATTTTTTAGTTAAAAATTCTTGGGGAACCTCGAACTATCCGAAAGGATATTTATATGTTTCTGAAAATTATTTCAAATACAAAACCATTAATATTTACATCCACAAGGATGGAATTAAAAAAGAGGTACGCTCAAAATTGAATTTGTAATCACTAGTTGGCAAGGAATTTGCTTTTCAAACATGTTTTAAAATTTGAAGGCTATGAAAAAAATCATTTATTTGACATTCGGACTCTCACTTGTATTGAGTGCTTGTAAAAAGTTTCGTTACGACAAAGAGCAATCGGCTGAAGTTAACCGTAAAATTGAAGCAGCTTTCGATGAGATGACCAACATTTCTGATCAAGCAATCACAGGCAACATGGTATTCTATAAGAATGGAACGGTTATCGTACATCATCCAGGGGATAAACCACTACAACTGAAAACGCCTTGTAATGTCATCATCACGATCGATACAACCAATGCCTTTAAAACGGTCACTGTAGATTACGGCACAACGAATTGTGACTGTAATGACGGAAAAACACGCCGTGGTAAAATCGTTACGACTTTTACGGGGCCATACCATGCACAAGGAACAATCATCACGCATACTCCAGTCGATTATTAT
>JBEEIV010000128.1:0-3935 GCA_041169645.1 Bacteroidota bacterium | reverse complement strand
GTGTTTTCGGAAACCAATTTCAAGTCAAGCTATTTCCAAAATTCACCAGGAAACCGGAATACCAAAAAAGGTAATTCGTTGTATGATGCAATTGTTGGATCACCTTGACATTTCGCATGTTTACACCAACCATGTATTACTTCAAGAACAGACAAGAGGTCCAAATTCAATGCTTCAAGTACATTCAATTGAACGCATTACTGAAAAAGCATTGACAGGAGCTGTGATTCCTGTTTCCATCATTTTCATCGATTTTAAGTTACATGAGGATTCATTAACAAATAGTGTCATACAACTTTTAGACATGATGCCAGAGGAAAGCTTGATTTTGTTCGGTGGAATCCGCCATCAGGATAACTATTTTGTTCAGTGGCAACAACTGATTTCCAATCCCAACATCCATTTGAGCGCTGATTTGTATCACTTTGGGATTTTATCCAAAAGGAGCTTTCAGGAAAAAGAACATTTTGTTCTCCGCTATTAGTATGCGGCAACGAGCTCATCTAACATTTCCGGCATTGCCTTCACACTAAACGAGGTAAATCTTGTTGCATCCAATTTTTTTTTGTTCAGTTCCTTTTTAGTAGAAACATTCGCACTAAAAAAATTACCATCAATACTGATTGTTGATGCTGAATTTGCGTTATCGTTCGTCCATGTATAACTCGTTGCTCCTACCGCTGACAGCGTAACACTTGAACCAAAAGCTAAGCTGCTCGATGTATTCATTGTTACGGCATCCATTTGTCCGGCAACAATATTGGTGATTGGAATCGTTTGAGCAACAGAATCAAGTGAGGCTGACTCATTCTGGCGCCACTCAAATTCCTCTTTTTTAACTTGCTTTGCATGCGCTACTGGGGTGTTTTCAGGTGCCATTTTTTGATCCGGGTTATCTTTCACTTCTTTTTTTGCTTCCGTTGTTCCCTTCTCCTTTTTCTCATTTTTTGCCGTCAACGTATTTTCCTTCGGCTGAAACATCATCCATGTTACAACAAGCGCTGCAGCAACTGCTGTCACAGACAACCATGTAGCCATGTTTCTAAATCCATTTTTTCTGAATTGAACGTCCGTTTTTCCTTGTGTCGATTGTTTTCCTGCATATTGGATGGCATAGAGTTGGTCCAATCTGAGTTTCGTATTGGTTTCTTCTTTATTGGAATCTGACCATACATCGACTTGTTGAAATAGGACTTTCAACGATTGAAACTCCTCGTCATCCGAACACCACTCGGCCATTTGAGCGCGCTCTGCTTCGCTTAAATCTGCGTACGCAGTATTTCTCTTCAAGATTTCTATTAAGTGCTCTTCCATTGCTATTGTGTCAATTGATAAACATTCAGTTGATTTGCTAAAAATTTGGTCGCATAGAACAAACGCGATTTGACGGTGCCCTCGTTAATATCCAAAATCTCGGCTATTTCTTTCAAGGCAAGACCATCGAGGTGACGTAAGGTAAAAACCGACCGGTGTTTTTCATCCAATGCTTGTAAGGTCGTTTCAAAATCCTTTAAAAATTGAGCATCTTGAACTTGGTTTAACACATTTTCAGCGGATGCCGCTGAAGATGTATCCACGCCATGAAGCGTATTTTTTCTAACTTCCATTCGCTTGTATTCGTTTTTACACATATTACTTGCCACTGAAAAAACCCACGTTTTAAAGGAACGGTTTGTATCGAATAATTCTGGGTGTTGGATGATTTTAGCGAAAAGGTCGTGTACAAAATCCTCGGCTTTTTCATCATCACGCCACAACATATTCCGAAAATACCCCCTTAATTTCCCAGCATAGCGCTCATAAATCTCCGTGAACGCAGACTGATCCCCTTGACCTAATGCATGCATCAAGGATTCATCACTGTATTCCGATATAGATTTACGAAATAACTTCATTTAATTGCCGGTATTTTTACTTCGTCCCAAAAGCTCATCCTTGCTTTGCCTGATTTGCTGTAATAATAAGTCATTGCCCTCTGTTTCGTATTTCTTTTCCAAATACAACAACATTGGAAGGTAGTTCAACGCAAATTTTGTGCGCTGTTCTCCCTCGTTCAAACCATATTTATTCAGCTGTTCAAACCACAATTGCTCTTGCCTTTCCGGCAAATCTGCATCAGCGTTTTCCGCATATTGAAAAGTTAATCCAACTGGATACAACTTTTTTGACAATGGTTCCAAGTAATTCCGCGGAATAGTCAATGAAAGAAATAGCGCTTGCTGGGGATTCAATTTACAGAATTGACCCAAATATTCCACATCAATCTTGGTTGACTTTGGTAAGTTATACCCCAATTCTACTAGGTGCTCACGGTACTGTGGACTCTGCATAAAATCTAAGGATACCACACGAACATCCGTTGCTTGAGAAAAATTGAATTGATTCAACAAACAACCATAGGTATCTTCAAAACCGTGGGTGATTAACGTGGCGTTTGGCGCACATGAAGTGAGCACATCGCTTGTATACATTTGCACATCCACATTCAAAACTTCATTTACTGATAAATTTGATAAAACATCCGTTGAGGCAAGCGTGTCTCCAGAGATGTATTTATAAGAGAAAAACTGCTTTTGAATTTCCACTTCTTCACTATTCAATTCGTAGGCTTTTTCGATGGATGTCCCCCTATCTAAATTATAATTTCCCGCCGCGTAAAAAGCGTATTCATGTTCCCATGAATGGGGTGCAATTTGTTCCAATTGTTTCACTTTAGCATCCATTTCCGTTTGTTCTACACTCAACGGAGTGCGTTGAATTCGATTCGCTTTTGCTTTTTGGCGCACCAAATAAAAAGCATCGTACGTTTGAAGCTTTTGATCTACTGCCCTTGCATCAAACATTTTGTCATCTTCCGAATCAGCAGAAAACTGATTGATATTCAGTTCTGTTTTTTGAACTGAATCTACTGGCATGGTATTTAACACCTTCACATTTCCATTGAATAAGTACCCAGGCTGGATATTTGAATTAGTTTCCATTAATCCATTTTGTGTATTGACCGAAGGACTCAAATTGTTGCCGTTCGGAGGCTGCGCGCACAGAAGGAGTGTGAATAAACAGAATAAACTACCTAAAATCGTTTGTTTCATCGGAATGATTTTTAGCTATTTACAACCAAGTTCTTCAAAGGTTCAAAAAAAAGTCTCAATATTCCGTAGATTTGTTCGTTATATGCACATGCGATTACTTTTTACATTCGTCTTTAGCGCTCTAGTAGTATTAATTGGTACGCAGCTATCTTCTTGTGGCAAACAGGTGCTTTTATCCAAAAATCACTTAACATTCTCAAAGGACACGGTTGTATTTGACACTGTTTTTACGACCATCGGTTCTACGACGCAACAATTAAAAATATATAACAAGGATTCCAAAACGATTCAAATAGATGAAATTGAATTAATGGGAGGAACGAGCTCTAAATTTTACATGAATGTTGACGGATTAAAAGGGACAAAAATAGAAGACCTTAAATTGGAAGGCGGAGATAGTCTTTTTGTCTTTGTAGAAGTAACCTTAGATCCAAATGGAGGCAATTTACCCTTGATTATTGAGGATTCCATCCGCTTTCTTACAAATGGACAAAACCAATACGTGAAGCTTGCGGTCTGGGGTCAAGACGCCTATTTTCATTACAAGGATTTAAATGAAGGAGTATGGCCGACGGATAAACCACATGTTATTTATGGATATGCTGCCGTAGACTCGGCGAAAACCCTGGAAATTCAGGCTGGAACGCACATTTACATGCACAAAAACGCTATTCTATATGTGTACAAGTCCACTTTAAACATTTATGGTGCACTAGGAAATGAAGTGATCATCGAAGGAGATCGTTTGGAACAAGATTACGCCAACATTAGTGGTCAATTTTACGGCATTTATTTTCACCAAGCTCGACCAAGTACGATTGATTATGCCATCATAAAAAATGG
>JBEEIV010000127.1:0-2762 GCA_041169645.1 Bacteroidota bacterium | reverse complement strand
AGATGCTTCCGATTCCGAGAACCTCGATGAAACGGAGTCATGGGTAAAAGAATTACGCGGAAAACATCCAGAGAAGCATGTTTTACTCTTGACCAACAAAATCGATTTGGACACTTCTCGTTTAAGTGACAGCCTACAAATCAGTGCCTTGACTGGAGTCGGTATGACCGAATTAAAGGCTCAATTGGTCGAAAAAGTATTGGGAGACTTCAAGGTACAAGAAGAAACCATCGTTTCGAATGCCCGTCATTTCGAAGCCCTGCAAAAAACCGACGAAGCCTTGAGCAAAGCCCAAGAAGGATTACAGATTGGCACCACAGGTGATTTCATCGCCATGGACATCCGCACCGCCATGCGTCACCTGGGAAACATCACAGGCCACATCGATGTGGATACGGATATACTTGGGGCTATCTTCTCCAAGTTTTGTATTGGAAAGTAAACCCTCAATCTTCTCTCAAAAAGAACTGAAGTTAAAACAGTTTTTGATGTCTTTTTTTTATCAATTCAAGATATGCCTCTTTCATTTCTTCTGATAGGAAACTTTGGTTAATCCAAGCAATCCAAGTCGGTAGAATATCCTCAAATCGCTTATAAATTGCTTCTAGGGATTTGTCATTTATTTTTAGTGAGGTTGCCAATTCTTGAAAGTCGTTTCGATTCAAGTTGCTCTTTTTTCCATTGATTGTTAACGCTGATTCTTCTTTATCTTCGGGCATCACAATGGCGGTATTAAGTAAATCATAGGCTGGTGAAAAAGCATATTCACCAAGTAAATTCTCCATCAATGAGAAGTTTTTTAAGTGCATATCTGCGTTTCCAGTGAGGTAGCAAAACAATATCACTTCAAATAGGCGCTGTGCTTCAAATCCTTTATTTGTCGTATATAGGAGAGATAGTTTTCCGATTTTTTCGATCGATCCTCGGTATTTGTGTTCTGTTAGGTTTTCACTTAATTGACAAAAATCTTCTACGGCAATTTTTCCACTCTTGTCTCTGTCAAAGCGCTTTGTGATATAAGCCAATTCTCCCGACTTTAGTCGAACCAAGCAATGAACGGCTGTATTGATCTTCACCAATTCTGCCAGGTGCATGGTAAGGTCCTCGTTCTCTGGAAGCTCTTTGAACTGTGCTGTTGGTGGTTTGAAAATGTAAGCTCCATGTATTCCTACAAGGGTTAATCTAGATGGCTCATTCCTATGTTTTTCTATGTTTAAAGACAACTTAGGCTGTACTCCGGTCACCGTTTTGCTTTTAATGATGGTTTGTTTCGCGAGTTCTTCCAACTGTTTCAAGTCAAAATCGATGTGAGGCACTTGTGTTGCACCAAACAATTTTTTAGCACAGGAAGGATGATAATCCTGTTGATCCTTATCGAGGAGTTGATAACAATGTAAACACCTATTCATGATTCGATTTCGGAAGATATGATGGATACGCAACCAATATTATCCTTACAAAGGGTTAACAACATAGAAAATCGGTCATTTGGATTTATTTTCCAATGAGTTAAAGCAATCGTTAATAACCATCCTTCTGGAATTAAACCATCAAAGAATGGAAACAGGACTTTGCTTGAGAATGATCTTTCTTGCAATGGCAAAGTAAGACTTACTGGTTTGGCTTGCGCGCTTGCCAAATATGCTAGATTGTATTGAAATAGAAATCCGTCATCTGTTTCACTAATGACGCCGGCAAATTCATTTTTGTAATATACTTGTCCTTGTCTCATCCTTCAGTTTTTTGAATGACCCCAAGTTCACTCCCAAACAAGTATAATAGTTGATTTACTTTGTCTAGGCGTACGGATTGTTTCCCTTGCTCTAATTCCCGTACAAAACGAATTCCAACACCTGCTTTTTCTGCCAATTCAGGCTGTGTGAGCTTTAGTTGTTTTCTTTTTTCTTTTATAAAAGTGGCGATAGAAGTATTCATTTTTATACCCATTAGGGTACAAAAATAGGAAAAATAATATAAAACGTACCCTATAGGGTATAAAAAAATGAAATATATGATAAAATGTACCCGATAGGGTGTAATAATAGGATTATCCCTCCAACAATCCAAGCGTTTTATCAGTAAGTTGTGTCTTAAATTTCAGAAGATCATCTAAGTGTTCAAGTGGCGTTTCATTGTTTTCAATGATGATTTTCTTCGAATTATCAGTGAATTTCAATTGGCAAATAATTTTGCGTTGGTTATCATCTATCATGATATTGAAGGTACCTTTTTGGTCGCGGTAACCAATTCGTTCGTTTGGAATCTTTTTATTTTGAATAAGTAAGGTTCGAATGGTATGATAGGCTTGAAGTTCATCTGAGGTGGTGATGATTCCTGCTGATTTGGAATTGGATTTGATTTCATGCAGGATTATTTTATCCGTTAGTGATTTAAACAAGGACGAATTCATCAGACTCCTCATATTTTCCTCATTGTACTTTGATTTAAAGCTCATGTTTTTGTGAATGAGTTTCAAAAATGCTGAACTTGGTTCGGTCATTTCTTTAAAGAAAGTATGTTCAAAGTTTTCAATAAAAACCAATTCTTGGGCTTTAGATATGATTTCGTTCACCTTGATGATTCGCGCGTCAAAATCTAGTAATTCGTCAATATCTCTCTCGGTATAATGCTCAATGTCGAATACAAAAAACGGTTTTGAGTCCATGGTATTTGCTAATGCCACATCGGAATAAAATCGGTATTCTTTACCATTGGTAAGAATGGCAATTCTTGAATTCTTGGCATGTTGAAAATAACCGCTT
>JBEEIV010000126.1:0-12200 GCA_041169645.1 Bacteroidota bacterium | reverse complement strand
CCCAATGCTACTACACGTTTTGACGGAACATTGATACTGACATCGGTAATTAATCCATCCACAAACATGGAATCTATGGGAGAAATACTCAAGGTGTCTTGCCAAAGGGTTGGAAATCGGTACCTTTTCGTATAAAGATTATTCCAGTTTTTTGTGAGCATTACCAAAGAGTCTTGGTCGTAATAAAATGCCTCGCAATCGAATGCGTGTCCATTTGTTGGACCATTAAACTGTGCTTGATCAGCGTAGTTAAATGTCCGTTTGATTGATGAAACTTCATGTGTGGTACTTGCTAACACATCTTGTTTACTCACTTCATAGATTGCTAAATCTGTTCGATTTCCCGCATTATTTCCAAAATCACCAATATATAAATGAGTAGAACTTTGCGTTAAAGCCTCCCAATCGACATTAGTAGCGGAAGTAAGGACCAGACTATCCACGATGTTTCCATTAAGGTCTAATTTTAGCAGCATCGGCAATGATCCCCCGTCATTTAACATCCAAATATGATTATTCCAAACAACCATTCCTGAATTTTCTTTCAAGACTGGACTCAAATTCTGGAGCAGCGTTGGTGTATGTGTGCTCGGTGCGTATTGGCAAGAGCCATCATTGAATTGTGCTGAAGCATCAAAATTAATTGCTTGAGGATCCGTGCATCCACTTTGAGCGAAGAGTCTGACGGTACTAACTAAGCCTAGAATTAAAATAATTTTTGTTCCCAATGTTCACTGTCTTTTTTATCAATCAATCCCAAACTTTCCAATTCACTAACGACCACTTCAAATGCTGATTGATTTAATTCTTTTCCATAATTCCACTCCGTTTCGCTCAACCACGCACGCACTTTTTCGAGAGGAAGCGCGTACCTCCAAGAAAATTGTTCGGCGGAATTCGGTTCGTTCTTTAATTTAAAAGCTTCTTTCTGAACGATTGACACGATGGAATGGAGCAAATCTTTGTCGGATTGTAACAAACTTGATTTAACCGCAATGACAAAACATGGCCAAGGCGTAAATACCTCATCCAATAAGCGACACTTACCTTGATCTACAAAGGGTGAGGTTGTGTATTTTTCCCAGAGAAAACCTTGAGCTTCTCCATGATTAAGCGCCCAAATTCCCCCGTACACATCACCGACAACATTAAATTTTAAGGCGTTCAAGTCCCAATGCTCTTTTTTTGCCTTCACAAATGCCATCAAATGAGAACCCGAGCCCTCTCTTGAAATGGCAAACGTCTTTCCATTTAATTCAGTTACGGATTGAATGGATTTGTCACTCGGAACATGAACGCCCCAACATAGCGGACTTGCTACATATACATTTAGTATTTTGGCGTCTAGACCTGTCAATATAGCCTTGGTAATACCTTCCGTTAAAAGGACAGCAATATCTATGGTTCCCGCTTGCAAACCCTTAATCATTTGTCCTGTCCCACCGGTCATGTCTGACCAATGTAATTCGACTCCTAGCGCTTGGAATTTTCCGTCTTCAATTGCATTTCTCCATGGAAGATTGAAGTGTTCTGGGACCCCACCTATTTTAAATCGTTTCATTCTGATTGTTCCTGATTAAAAAACTGCATATCATAAAGGCGTTTGTAATAGCCATTTTCCAGTTGCAATAGTGCTTGATGAGTGCCTAATTCCACTAATTCTCCTTTTTCTAATACCGCAATGCGGTCAGCTTTTTGAATGGTAGATAAGCGGTGTGCAATCACAATGGAGGTTCTTCCAGAAGTCAATTTTTCCGTCGCGCGTTGAATCATTTGTTCGCTTTCGCTATCTAGACTGGAAGTTGCCTCATCTAAAATTAAGATCTCCGGCGCGTAGACATACGCGCGAATAAAGGCCAATAATTGTCGTTGACCAACCGATAACATACCTCCTCTTTCTCCAATCTCATGGTCATAATCCTTCGGGAGCTTGAGAATAAAATCATGTGCACCTACTGCTTTTGAGGCGGCAATTACTTGCTCTCTAGAAATCGAATTGTCACCCAAGGTTATATTATTGTGAATCGTATCCGAAAAAAGGAAAACATCCTGCAACACGATAGCAATGTTCTTTCTTAACTCTGCTAATTGAATCGATTGAATCGGTGTTTCACCTATTAGAATCTCGCCTGAATCATGTTCATAGAACCTTCCCAGAAGATTGACAATGGTTGTTTTCCCAGAACCTGTTGCACCTACGATGGCAATAGTCTCTCCTTGTTTGATGGATAAATGAATGTTTCTCAACACCGGTGTTCCGGGCTGATAGGAAAATGAAACTTGGTTGAAATGAACGTCCTGTGCAAAATTCAACCCATAAATAGTTCCCCCTTCTTGTAAATCGGCCTCTTGATCCAACACATCAAACACCCTTTCTGCCCTTACTGTTCCGCGCTGTAAAATATTAAACTTATCTGCTAGTTGCCTTATCGGGCGGTAAAGTTGATTAATCCACAAGGTAAAAGCAAATATTTCACCGTACATGGTGCGGATTTCCACTGCTGTCTTTCCTGATACATGCAGCGCTCCAAAAACCAACAGAAATGCGACAGAAAGTGAACTTAAGATTTCAACTACAGGGAAAAAAATGGAGTTTGCCCAAACCGCTTTGAGGTGTGCTTGACGATGTGCGCCATTGATTTTTTCGAAGCGCTTATATTCTTCCTGTTCACGGTTGAATAATTGAACAATACTCATTCCACTTAACCTTTCTTGAACAAACGTGTTTAAACGCGTTACGGCGATTCGCTCCTGTTGGAAGGATTCCTTCATCGAACGCGCAAATATTTTGGTCGCCAATAATAACATAGGAATGGGTAAAAGCGTCATAAGGGCCAATTCCCAATTACTTAAAAACATTAAAACCAAAATGAAAATTAAGGAAAACAAATCTGATATAATTTCCATGATTCCAGAAGAGAAAACTTCAGTAATCGCCTCCATATCAGATACAACTCTTGTTACCATTGCCCCCACTGGATTCTTATCAAAATAGGACATGCGAAAACGTAAAAAATGGTGCATCATTTTTTTGCGTAAGTCCAAAATCACGGATTGTGCCAGTAAATTTGAAAAATAAGAAGAAACCAATTGTAAAAATCCCTCCACTAGCAAAACACCCAACAAAATGAACGACCAAAAAAGAAGCATCGATGGATTCTGTGTTTCGACAATGTATTTGTCCACCATATTTCCAATTAGCCAGGGCCTTAATGGGCCTGGTATGGATAATAAAATCACCGAAACCATTGAAACCACCAAAAACCTGCGATAGGGTTTCGCAAAAAACAACAAGCGTCTAAATAGCTTTTTTTTGGAAGGATTGGAAGGCTTCATTTTCTCAAACAAAATTACATTAAATCACTGAGAATTGAATCGGATTAAAGGCCAGTGTTTACGTATGCCTGCCTTATTTTGTAGAAACTTTTATTTTGTCTATCTTTGCGTTCAATTTTTGAAGACGTGGGAGTAAAAATATTTGCTGGAAGATCATCAGAGGCCCTAGCTGCTAAAGTAGCAGAGAGTTTTGGCGTGAAACTTGGAGACGTGAAAGTAAGTGTTTTCAGTGACGGAGAATTTCAACCGTCATTCGAAGAAACGGTGCGTGGACAAGATGTTTTCATCGTTCAATCAACCATGCCGCCATCGGAAAATTTATTCGAACTACTTTTATTGGTGGATGCAGCACGTCGCGCTTCTGCACGTAAAATCATCACGGTCATTCCGTATTTTGGTTTTGCGCGTCAAGATAGAAAAGATAAACCGCGTGTTGCCATTGGTGCAAAGCTTGTGGCAAACATGTTAATGGCAGCTGGTGTTGATCGCGTCATGACCATGGACTTACATGCGGATCAAATTCAAGGATTTTTTGAAGTTCCAGTAGATCACCTATATGCTTCCACACTGTTTTTGGCAGAAATTGAAAAATTAGATACGTCAAATTTAGTTGTTGCCGCACCTGATGCGGGTGGAGCGAAAAGAGCTAATTCCTACGCTAAGAACCTTAACTGTGGATTAGCGCTATGTCACAAACACCGCAAAAAAGCGAATGAAATCGCTGAAATGACGGTCATTGGTGATGTAGACGGAAAAGATGTGATCATTATAGATGATATGTGCGATACGGCAGGGACCTTGACAACTGCAGCGGATTTGTTAATTGAAAAAGGCGCAAAAAGCGTTCGCGCTTTTTGTACACATGCCGTACTTAGTGGTCCTGCATATGAGCGCATCGAAAATTCTCAATTAACCGAACTAATTGTTACAGATACGATTCCTTTGTCGAGAAATAGCGACAAAATTCGTGTCATTACTGTGGCTGATTTATTTGGAGACGTGATCAAACGACTCGTTAACAATGAATCGATTAGTTCTCATTTTGTAATCTCTTAAAATAAACATAAACATGAAAACAGCACATTTGAGCGGTTCGCTTAGATCGAACGTAGGGAAAAAGGATGCTGCCAGTTTAAGAAACGCTGGTTTAGTTCCTTGTGTGCTTTACGGTCAAGGTGAGCAAACTCACTTCGCAGTAAAGCGAACAGACATTGACAAAATCGTTTATTCACCAGAAGTTTTCCAAGTTGCTTTGGATATTGAAGGTAAAAAAGCGATGGGAATCATTCGTGAGTTGCAACAGCACCCAACAAAAGATACCATCCAACACGTAGACTTTTTGGAATTAAGCGACACGAAACCAGTTCGTGTGAAACTTCCAGTAAGATTAGTTGGTTCTTCACGCGGTGTTATGGCCGGAGGTAAATTAATGACGGTTTTCCGTACACTTCAATGTGTTGGATTAGCGAAAGACCTTCCAGATGCGATTACGTTAGATATTTCTAAATTACGTATTGGTCAATCCATTCGTGTAAATAGCATTGAGATTCCTGGTGTAAGTTTATTAGACCCTGCAAATGCAGTCGTTGTATCCGTTAAAATGGCTCGTGGTGCTGTCAAAGGTGCTGATGCTGGTGACGACGAAGAGGAAGAAGAAGCATAAAAACGTGATGACTTATTCATCGAAGAAAGTAAAAACCGTCCTAGTGGCGGTTTTTTTTTGCTCATTACCGAAGATATTGTTTGACATCTTTTAGGAATTGATAATTGTTCCTTAATTTCGTTCCAATCATATGACTGCAAAATCAATCGTTATTATTCCAACGTACAATGAACTCGACAATGTGAGTCCAATGGTTGATGCCATACTTTCGCTGGAACGTGATTTTGACATTTTGTTCATAGATGATTCTTCTCCTGACGGAACAGCAGAAGTAATTCGAACCAACCAACTCAAATATCCTGAACGTATTTTTCTAGAAAAACGAAGTGGAAAATTAGGACTTGGAACCGCATATATTCATGGGTTTAAATGGGCATTGGCGCATCAGTACGACTATGTGTTTGAAATGGATTGTGATTTTTCACACCGTCCAAAAGACCTCGTTCCACTACTGGAAAGATGTGAGGCAGATGCGGACGTTGCGATAGGTTCCAGGTATTGCAAGGGTGGAAAAGTTAAAAATTGGCCTTTAAAACGCATTCTCATGAGTTATTTTGCGAGTGTGTATGTTCGCATCATTTTGATGATCGGCATTAAGGACACAACAGCTGGATTTAAGTGTTATCGGGCTGAAGTTTTGAAAAAAATCAAATTAGACAATATTACTTTCAAGGGGTATGCATTTCAGATCTGCATGAAATATGCCGCGCTGAAACATGGCTTCATTGTCAAAGAAATTCCCATCACCTTCATTGACCGGGTGGTAGGAGAATCAAAAATGTCAACAGGAATTTTTAAAGAGGCCTTTTTTGGAGTTTGGAAAATGCGAAAAATGGATTTATGAATAGTTATTTAATCAAAGCTGGAACAATTGTTAACGAAGGGAAGAAATTTGTGGGTGATGTGCTTATATTAAATGGACGCATCGAAAAAATTGCCGCAAACATCACATTACCCGAAAATTCATCGATCAGTGAAGTCAACGCTGAAGGAAAATATGTTTTACCTGGTTGTATTGATGACCAAGTCCACTTTAGAGAGCCGGGACTGACACATAAAGGAACCATTTATTCCGAATCACGTGCCGCTGTCGCGGGAGGAATCACATCATTCATGGAAATGCCTAATACAGTTCCTAATGCATTAACTCAAGAATTATTAGAGGATAAGTACCAAATTGCAGCGAAATCATCACTGGCAAATTACTCCTTTTTTATGGGTGCTTCGAATGATAATTTGGAAGAAGTACTGAAAACAAATCCTCAAAATGTTTGCGGACTAAAAATTTTCATGGGCTCATCTACTGGGGACATGTTGGTGGATAAAGAAGCGGTGCTTGAAAGTTTGTTTTCACGTGTTTCTATGCTCATTGCCACACACTGTGAAGATGAGCAAACAGTTCGTAAAAATTTAACGCTATTCAAAGAGAAATATGGGGAAGACATTCCCATTGAAGCGCACCCAATCATTCGAAATGAAGAAGCGTGTTTTTTGTCTTCTTCCTTAGCTGTATCCTTAGCTAAAAAGCATCATTCTAGGTTGCATATTCTTCACATTTCAACTGAACGAGAAACACATCTTTTCGATAACACATTACCCTTAGAGAAAAAACACATTACTGCGGAAGCGTGCATCCACCATTTATGGTTCTCTGACCAAGATTATGCAGAAAAAGGAAACCTCATCAAATGGAATCCAGCTGTAAAAACCGCAGCGGATCGCGAGGGTATTTGGAAGGCATTACTAGATAATCGGATTGATGTTATTGCCACGGATCATGCGCCACATACACTTGAAGAAAAAGCCAATAAATATGCGTCTGCACCATCTGGCGGACCGCTTGTTCAGCACGCGCTTCTTGCGATGTTAGAAAAAGCAGAGGAAGGGAAAATTAGCATCGAACGAATCGTTGAGAAAATGGCTCATGCACCTGCTATTTTATTTAGAATCAATGAAAGAGGTTTTATTCGAGAAGGATACCATGCAGATTTGGTCATTGTTGATCCCAATCGAAATACAACCGTATCGAAAGAAAACTGCTTCGCAAAATGCGGTTGGTCTCCCTTTGATGGACATACGTTTAACCATGCGGTGGATCACACGTTTATTAATGGAAGAATCGCTTACAAAAAAGGAGCATTAATCGAAGGAAAAACGGGTGAAAGATTGACCTTTAATCTTCCATAATGAAGCATTTCTTTGTCTTTTTACTGCTCGTATTATGCGCTTGCAATGAACCTTCGGTAAAAACGCCCCCAGGTTTAATTGACCGAGAAAAAATGAGCTTGGTCATGGAGGATGTATTACTTCTCGAAAGTCATTATCAAAGCAAATATGGCGTACCCGGACTATACAAGAATGCCCTTGATAAATCCTTAACAGCAGTATTTACAAAACACCATGTAACCAAACGGCAGTTTATGGAAAGCTACTCCTATTATGCTAGTCTACCAGAAACATTCAAAGTTTTGAATACGGAAATAATGGATCGATTAAGCCGACAAGAACCTTAAAAACTGTGGTGTTTGGATTGAACTGGGTAACCTAAAAAACGTTCCGCCTTCTCATTAAATACTTCCGAAGATTCAGAGCTGTAAAATGTTCGCTGATTATTTTTCGATAATTTTTCCGCCATTTCTGGGTGTGCCCGCAAATACGCCACTAATTTCTCTGCGACAATCGGACCCTGTGAAACGATATTTACGTGTTTTCCTGCGATTTGCTGGATTTTCTCCTTTATAACAGGGTAATGCGTGCAAGCTAAGATAATCGTGTCTATTAGCGGGTCTTTTTGTAAAAGCGCGCGCACATCTTCCTCGATGAATGCTAGTCCCGCAGGATGATGGTGTTTTTCGTTTTCAATTAAAGGAACCCACATCGGGCAAGCATGCTGTGACAATTGGATATCTGGAGCGAATTTTTCTAATTCAATTTGATACGATTGACTTTGAATCGTTCCTGTTGTTCCCAGAACACCTACGTGTCTCGTTTTACTCAATGCGCCTATTTCCTCTGTACTCGGGCGGATCACGCCTAGCACGCGTTTCGCTGAGCCTAGTGAAGGTAAGTCTTGTTGTTGAATGGTCCGCAAGGCTTTAGCTGAAGCCGTATTACACGCCAAAACCACTAAAGGACACCCTTGATCAAATAAAAACTTTACAGCTTCTAAGGTAAATTCATAGACCACGTCAAAAGAACGATTTCCATAAGGCGCTCTTGCATTGTCGCCAAAATAGACATAGTCGTAGTTAGGTAATGCCTTTTGTACCTCCTCGAAAACGGTTAATCCACCATAACCAGAGTCAAAAATTCCAATGGGTGCATTGTGATTCATGATTCAAAGCTAAACAAAAAAGGCAATCCGATGGATTGCCTTTTCTTAATATTTGTTTGAAATTACTTTTTCATTGCTGCCGCATCCAAAATTAATAACTCTGTAATTACTTCATTGGTAATATCCATTCCGCCTTTGTAGTACATCGTCATTTGATTTTGGTCAAGAACATAACTCAACTTTTTACGCTCAGCGACAATTTCGATCGCTTTTTGAACTCGGTCCAAAATAGGTTTGTTTAATTGTTCACTGTACGTTTTCAATTCTTGGTCCAACTCCGTTTGACGCGTTTCAAAATTTTGTTGCATGCGACCCAATTTATTTTGTTCGTTTTCCTTAATCATCGGTGGCATGTCTTTTTCTTTTTCTATAAAGATTTTATATGCCGTTTCAAATGCTTTTTGCATTTCAGCGAGCTCAGCAAACCCCGACTTTTGTATTTCTTCCAATTGAACAACCGCTTGCTGTCTAGAAGGCATTGTGTCCAATAATTTTTGCGAATCAACATGTGCAACTTTCGATTGAGCCATTGCACCAAAACCCATAAATAAAACCAATCCTAATAGTAATTTTTTCATTCCTTATTTGTGTTATTTTGTTATACCCATTTCTTCGAGAACAGAATCACTCATGTCAAATTCTTTCTCTGCGTAAACCAAATTGCTTTGGTTTGCTTTATCAAAAACGAAGGAATATCCTTCTCTCTTTGCTACTTTTTTCATTGCCGTATACACACGGTCTTGAATTGGTTTGACCAACTCTTGTCGTTTCTGAAAATAATCACCTTCTGATCCAAAATGTTGCGTTTGCAAATCAATGGCGTCCTTTTCCAGTTTTTCAATTTCCGTTTTTCGTTTCTCTCTTTCCTCTTTTGGAAGGAGCACCTCTTCGCGGTCAAAACTTGCTTTCTTTGTCTTAATCACTTCATAACGCTCTTCTATTTCTTTTGTCCAGCGTTCGGCCATTTTATCTAATCGTTCTTTTGCCTCCACATATTCCGGAACATTTTTTAAGATGTAATCCGAATCAATGAACGCATACGTTTGGGCATTGGCAAATCGCATGCCAAAAAACAAAATGATAAGAAAACAATACTTTGCCATAAAAAAATTGTTTCTAAAGAACGGCGAAGTTAAACAATTATTATAATATTCTACAATTCTCCGAGGTTCATGCCGATGGTGAAACTCAATTTTGGATAGAAACCTTTCGTCATAATCGACGCGTCTGATCCAGATGTGGATCCTGCGGAACTCGACCAACTATCTAACTTGTCAAATCCAAAACCATAATCCAATCCTAACATTCCAAACATTGGTAAGAATACGCGTATTCCAACACCCGCTGCGCGTTTCACATTGAAGGGATTAAATTTATCAAAAGTAGGGAAGGTATTTCCTGCTTCTAGAAAGGTCAAGGCATAGAAAGTAGCCTGAGGATTTAGGGAAATAGGGTAACGTAATTCCAATGTGTATTTAGCAATGATTGGGTCTCCTCCAGATGCTGAAATACTTTGGTCATCGTATCCTCTCAATGCAATGATTTCACGTCCACCGAGCTGATTTACACCTGAAAGACCGCTTCCTCCCATAGAATACCGATCAAAAGGAGTCATGCCTTTTGCTTTGGTATACATTCCAATGTATCCAAACCCAAATCGAGGCATTAATACCAATTTTTTATCGGCCGTTAATGGTAAAAACCACTCTCCAGTAAATTTAAAGCGATAGTATTCCAAAAATAAATAACGTTCCTTATCAGTCATCGCCGCATAATCCACATCGTCTTTAAAATACGAATATGGCAAGGTTGCTTTCGCTGTTAAGGTGAAATTCGATCCGCTCTGCGGGTAAATAGGTGCACTCACGGAGCTACGCTGAATCACATATTTTAGGGCAATGTCATTGGCATATCCTTCGTTGAACAGAGGAAAGCGAGCGTCTTTCATGACATCATAGTATTGATAACTTAATTCATAATATGCCGTGAAATAATCATCTGGCCATTTTTTTCTACGACCAAGTCCTACACCCGTTCCAGTGATAGACAAACCAGTGTAATTAGGGTCAGACCGCAAGAATCCCGTTGTTGAAAGCGCTGTTCTATTCACCCAAAAAGAAAGTGAATTCGGTTTCTTTCCACCAAGCCAAGGTTCCGTAAATGAAAAATTATATCCTTGATAAAAACGGCCATTCGATTGCGCGCGAATGGATAGTCTCTGTCCATCACCACCTGGCAACGGTGACCAAGCTTCTTTTTTAAAGATGTTTTTGGTAGAAAAATTGTTGAAAGATAAGCCGAGCGTACCAATAATCCTACCGGGCGTTGAAGGTCCTGCCCCACCGTAACCACCAGATAATTCGATTTGATCACTTGATTTCTCTTCTACCACATATTCGATATCAACCGTTCCTTTTGCAGGATTTGGCGTAGGATTCACTTGAAAACCTTGATCATTGAAAAAGCCTAATTGAGATAATTCACGTTGCGTTCGCATGATGTCCTCCTTGTTAAATACGTCACCCGGTTTGGTGCGTACCTCCCGAAGAATGACGTGGTCATTCGTCTTGGTATTACCTCTGATGGTAATGGTTCCATTCGTTGCTATTTTACCCTCAATAATGCGTATTTGATGATTGATGTGATTGTTTTGAACATTTGTCTCCACTGGAATAACTTGAAAAAACAAGTAACCTTTATTCATGTAAATAGATGATATGTCTCTTCCGTCTGGTCCACCGAACAACCGTTGAGTAAATAATTCTTTATTGTATAAATCTCCTTTTTTAATTCCTAATACCGTATCTAAAAAACTAGAGCGGTATTTGGTATTTCCTATCCACTCGACCTCTCCAAAATAGTATTTATCGCCTTCATTGATTTGAATTTCAATTTTCAAATTCTTGTCATCCAACAAATAAACGGTATCCTTCACAATCTGTGCATCACGAAGTCCTACTTTGTTGAATTTGGCCATTAGCGCGGTTTTATCCGTCTGATAGCTTGATTCCGTAAATTTTGAGCGTTTAAAAATGCGCAGAACACCTTTTTCCTTGGTGTCTTTCATCGCCATTTTTAATTTCCAAATTGGAACCTCCGTACTTCCCACAATTTCAATTTCTTTGATGCCAATTTTAGCTCCTTTATCAATCGAAATGGCAAAAATTTCAGAGTCATTAATCAAGGTGTCTTTCGATCTTTTAATCTCGACATTGGCATGATAATAACCCTTTTCCCTAAAATAACCGCGTATTTTGCTTTTGGTTTGGAACAGTAAATTTTCAGTTATTGTTTTTCCAGCATATAAGGAAATCTCTTCTCTTACTTTGTCTGCTTCTCTTTTGGTAATGCCATCGAACTTAAATTTCGACAATTTCGGTCTTGGAGACAATTCTATGACCAGGTAAACAACACCAGCTATTTCTTTTTCGGCATAAATGGAAATATTCGAGAACAATCCTTCGTTCCACAGGTTTTGAATAGCTTTATTGATTTGTTGACTTGGCAAAGTAATCATTTGTCCTTGGCGCAAACCAGCAATCATTTTAATTCCTTGATGATCGTAATTATCCGCGCCTACTACCCGAACAGGTCCTATTTCATATTCCTTTGGTGAAGCGTAATTAAAATCTAAACCACCTAGTGTTGTTGGGCCATTTTGGCCGAAGGAAACAAAAGAAAGGAGTAAAAATATGACTAAATATCTCATTTGTTTTCAATTAATTGTTCAGATGTTAATCCAAACCTGCGCTCCCGTTGTTGAAAGGCACAAATAGCATGAATAAATTCTTCTCTGCGAAACTCCGGCCACTGAACAGTTGTGAAATATAACTCTGTATAAGACAATTGCCAAAGCAAAAAGTTACT
>JBEEIV010000125.1:0-3248 GCA_041169645.1 Bacteroidota bacterium | reverse complement strand
AAGACTGTATTTGAGGCTCATCGGCATTGCGCAAAAAATTCTCCACCGCCCAGAGCGATTCGATGTGCCAAACCGCTTTCTCCCCAATTGCCTCATTGTTGGAAATCCAGCTTAAGGCATCGATGATGTTTTTCGTTTGAATGCGTTCCACTTCTGTTTGAAGGTGTGAATAGCCAATGTCATTGTGCGAGTGATGAATGATGTGAAATTGGTAATTCTTTGTCGCTTGAAGTGGGATGACCTGCTGAAATTGTTGCTGACCAACACTGATGGTAACGGTATCTGTCCCCAAGAATTCCATGGGATACCCTGCAAATGACACGTTGTTATAACCGGGTTGTACCGTAAAGTCTTTTTGGAAAAAGCGCGAAGAAACGCTAACAACCATCGAATCGTGATCCAGCGGATTCAGAACGCGCAGATTCAACTCCCGTAATTTTGCATTTTTAAGAATTAGGTTACTCGCTTCCAATTGGAATTTCCATGCACTTTGCTGCATGAATATCATCAGCCAATCCCGACTTTGTTCATCTTCACCAGTAAATTTGAAAACGGCTTGATTTTTCACCATGGATGTCGGAACACTAATGTACAACCATGCAAAAACATCTTGATTAATGTCGTATTCAATACAGCTTAATCGATAAGAAATTTTTGGATCTATTTGCTTCTCCTCCACGAACATTCCCGATCGCTTCATCTGTGTATTTAAGGTAAATAAGGATTTTCCGTTCAGGCTTATGTTGAAATGACGGTTTCCTGTACTCGTCCCTGAGGAATGTCCAATTAAAAAACGAAATTGCGTCGTTTTACTCTTTCCTGTTGGAAGTTGAGCATTCATTTCAATCGGAGAAATTCCATTGCAACGAGTTAAAAGGGATGAATCAGCAAATTCATGCAAGGGAGAGAAATAGCGAAGGACTTCCCCGCTCATTTTGGAGGCGTAGCCATCCACAAGCGCTTTGTTTTGCCCAAAAGCTGAAAAAAGCAAGCAAGTACACAGTAGGACGATTCCGTATTTCATGAGTAGCATTCGGTTTTTTCAAAGATACACATTCCACTAAGCACTCCTTCAAAGTGAATTCGCTTATCTTTGTAGAAAATCCAAATTATGCGTTTCAACTTATCTGAAATCAATGAACTCATCAAGACTCGGCGCACCATCTATCCGGAGCAATTTTCCACTCGTAAGGTTCACCGTGATCAAATCGAATTGTTGTTAACGAACGCACAATGGGCCCCAACGCATGGAAACACTCAACCCTGGCGCTTTCATGTCTTCACGGATGGTGGATTGCAAAAACTGAGTACATTTCTTGGAGAAACCTACCTAAAACTGACACCTAAAGATCAACAAAACGATGCGAAATTGGCTAAATTATTGCGTAGACCGTTGATATCATCTGTCGTGATTGCCATTAGCATGAAGCGACAAGAAGAAGAAAAAATTCTGGAGATTGAGGAAATTGAAGCAGTTGCATGTGCCATTCAAAACCTACATTTAAGCTGTACCGCATATGGACTTGGTGGATTTTGGGCGACACCGAAGGTAATCTATAGTGAAGAAATGACCTCGTTTTTAGGATTGAGTTCAAAGGATAAATGTTTAGGGATTTTTTACATTGGGTATCCAGAAATCGAATGGCCGCAAGCCCATCGCAAGCCATTGGAATATAATACAACTTGGATTTCTGAATAAGAAAACAAATCACGTTCACCTCAAGTTTTTGTATTTTTACGTTTTGTGCATATGCGTCAAATCTTTCTCATATCCTTTTTTATTCCCTTTTTCTTGTTCGCTCAGAAAGAGAATAAATTTGGTGTACAAAATTACTTTGGGTTTCAAACCAGAATGATTGTTCCATCGAACATGATCGGGCCAAATTCATTAACCTTAACAAAGGACTATTTCACTACGACGATTCAACAAAATCCAGGCTATGCATTTGGAGGAGTAGTTCGATTGGGTTTGAGTGAACTCATTTCCATTGAGACTGGATTAAATTATGTTCAGCGCATCTTTGGGATCACCATGCAGCAAACCGATTCCAACATTGTCGCAACCAACACCATGCGCTTTATTCAATACGACATCCCCATTTCGGCCGTAATCAACGTGAAACTAAATAAATCCATCTACGCGAACGCTTTTTTGGGACTCGCTTTGCAAAACAAACCATCAAGCGTTGGAATCATCGATAATCCGATTGGCAAGCATCAATTTTTTCACATGGGACTGGTCGATATTCACAAGAAAATTTCCTTTGACTTAATGACAGGGGCAGGATTTGAATGGCGTACAAAAAAAAGCGGAGTATTTTATTTGGGTGGGTCTGCCCGCGTAGCCTTAGCTCCAGTTTTTCAGTTGATCGCGAAATATCAATACGTAAATGAAGAAAGCCTTGTTTTTGGAGAAGTAAACGGATCGTATCTTTCAGTCGATTTGAAGTATTTTCTACCATACAAACGCGCATCCAATTTAATATTTAAGCCAGGCCCGATTCAGTAAATTAAAAATGCGAATTAAATTCGTACCTTCCAATTGTTATTCATTGAATTAAATACCGCATGATCAACTTAAAAAGTATACAAACCGAAATCGACGCTAGTTTTTTATACGCATTACTTGCGGAACATGAGGAGGATGAAAACGTTGCGAAAGTATTCGTGCAAATGAGTGCGATTGAACTAAGTCATGCAGAAGCATTTGCGCATAGCCACGGACTTCCTTTAGACCAACTACCAGGACCATCATGGCGCGCAAAAACCCTGGCTCGAATTGGAAAAATACTCGGTTACGATTATGTGTTGGGTGTGTTACTGGATACCGAAAAAAGCATTTCTTCCGCTGTTGTGAATGCGCGAAAAACCACCAAAACGGAAGCATCCATTTCAGATACTGCCCATGTAACGATACTTCGAAACATTTTAAATCACAACAAAAACGTTTCTGGAACCAATTTAGCTCGATTCGAAAAGCGACACCGTTCGGTTGGTGGAAATGCACTTCGTGCAGCGGTACTAGGCGGTAACGATGGATTAGTTTCGAATTTCAGTTTAGTCATGGGAATCGCAGGAGCATCCAGTGGACAACAAGAAGTGTTATTAACTGGAATTGCTGGCTTGTTGGCAGGTGCATTATCCATGGCACTTGGTGAATGGATTTCCGTAAAAAGTTCGCAAGAGTTATTTGAGAATCAAATGGAACTCGAAATGGAAGAATTGGAACACAATCCAGAAGGAGAAGA
>JBEEIV010000124.1:0-5510 GCA_041169645.1 Bacteroidota bacterium | reverse complement strand
GCAATTGAATGAATCCAGCAATAATAACCGCCACCAAAAACATTTGATAGCTTCCAAGAATACCTATTGAAGAAATGATAATCGTTATGAGTCCTGCGGCTGGACCAGAAACTCCTACCCTAGAACCGCTCAAAAGTCCAACCACAACGCCTCCAATTACCCCGGCAAGTAGGCCAGGAAAAACACTGGGCAATGATGTGATATTTTCAACATTGGTAGAAGCGAGTCCAATCCCTAGGCAGAGAGGCAATGCCACTAAAAAAACGACTAATCCCGCGAGAATATCATTCCCGAAGAATTTAAATTTTTGATTCATGTACAAAAAGATTAAATGAAAGATTTACGATTGATCTCTAACTAATCTTTTCAGGAGGTACATGATTTATTAATTGTTTGTAATCAGATTTACGTTGCACATAGTTAAAAAATGTGCGTTTTTGCATGCAGCTTGGGATTTGAAGGGGATTACTTAAATATAATTCCTTCTCGATTTCTTCTTCCATCAAGGTCGAAAAATCTCCTTCGTCAGCATCAAGTTCATCAGACATTTCACCATCAAATGCCCATTCAGTATCAACTTTTGAAAGTTTAATGGTGAGGGAATAAGACACGAATGTTACCATCATTAATTGAAGGACAAATGCCGCCAAAAAAACCATAGCTAATTCATTCGATTTATACTTTTTCACCGTCACCCTTCTTTGATTAAATCACGCCTAAATTCTTTCCAACTTTAATGAAAGCTGCAATGGCCTTATCTAAATCTTCCTTGGAATGAGCTGCAGAAATTTGTGTGCGTATACGCGCTTGACCTTTTGCAACGACCGGATAAAAGAATCCTATGGCATACACCCCTTCTTGTAATAACTGATCTGCAAATTTTTGAGACAAAGCTGCATCATATAGCATGATAGGAACAATAGGCGAATCACCTGGTTTGATATCAAAACCAGCTTCGATGATGTGCTTTTTAAAATATAAGGTGTTCTGCTCTAAACGATCACGTAATTCGGTAGTTGAGCTGAGTAATTCAAATACTTTGATGGATGCCCCAACAATAGACGGCGCCAATGAATTTGAAAACAAGTAAGGTCGTGAACGTTGACGTAACATGTCAATGATTTCTTTACGACCGGTTGTATAACCACCCATGGCTCCACCTAGCGCCTTTCCTAATGTTCCTGTAATGATATCTACTCGATCCATGACTCCACAATGTTCCGGAACACCTCGTCCTGTCTTACCAATGAATCCAGCAGAATGACATTCATCTGTCATCACCAAGGCATCATATTTATCCGCTAAATCACAGATTTGATCCATTTTGGCAATATCTCCATCCATCGAAAATACCCCATCGGTGACAATTACCCTAAATCGTTGATCTTGTGCTTTTTTCAATTGCTCTTCAAGATCATTCATGTCAGAATGCTTATAACGATACCGTGCCGCTTTTGCCAACCTCACACCATCAATAATGGAAGCATGATTTAATTCATCTGAAATAATCGCATCTTCTTCTGTAAATAAGGGTTCAAAAACACCTCCATTGGCATCAAACGCAGCTGCATATAAAATCGTATCTTCTGTTCCGTAGAATTGGGCAATTTTAGCTTCCAATTCTTTGTGTATATCTTGAGTGCCACAGATAAATCGCACTGATGACATACCAAATCCATGCGTATCTAATGCACTTTTTGCTGCAGAAATGACAGCGGGATGAGAGGATAAACCGAGGTAATTATTGGCACACATGATGACCACATCTTCACCGGTAGAAACGGTTACAATTGCTCCCTGTGGACCAGTAATGATGCGTTCTTTTTTCAGTAAGCCATTTTCCTCAATGGACGCTAATTCGTTGGATAAAAAGTTTTTGATGGATCCGTACATATCAATTTTTTGCGCGTTCTTGAATTTTCTTATTTATTAATTGCGAAAGTAATTTTGCTTCTTTTTCATTTAACTTCCTTCCGAAAGTGATTCTTTTTTGAAAATAATCAAAGAAAAACCGTTCTCCACCATTTATCCACGGAGAAGATTCCCATATTGATTGAATAGAACCACTTTTGGGGATTTCATAATTGAAATTTTTGATGTTATCGAAGTAATACGGGTAGGATTTTCCATACGACATTATACTTTTTTTTAAGTGAAAAGCGCGGTCATCAATTTTTATAAATTCCTGTCCAAACAAGATCCATAAAAAGGACTTGGTTACGCGAAAAGCATAATAGCACCAAAAAACAACAAAAATCCAAAGGATGATAACTTCTTGCTCCTTCAATGGCATCACATTTAAGGCCCAGAAAACCGTACCTCCTATGACGTACCACATGGAAAGCCAAGCACCCATAATAGCATTTATCCACCCGTTTTTTTCCGGATCGATGACAATGGTTGTTTTATTCCGTTGGTCGACAAAACTAATTCTATTTCCTATCCACTTCACTTTACAAAAGTATAATAAAAAAGCCCCATTTTACAATGGGGCTTTCAAGATAGTCGAATATTTTAGAAATTCCAAAGGTCATGTTCCCATTTGCGGATTTCTTCTTTAATTCTTTCAGCTTCATACAACGCGTCTACACCGTATTTGTACTCTTGAATCTCGCGATCAAATTTGTCAGATACTTTATAAATTGTTGAATTAAACTTACGTTTCCAGAATAAATCGTCCATGGACATCCATTGAGCATCGTTTTGATCGTTGTAAACATAATAGTTCACCAAAACATTTCGTAACTCAGGAAAATACAACCAAAACATTTCCAGTTCTTCTACTGGACCAGTGTATTTATCTTGTCCTTCAAAAAATGAACCCTCTAAATCCATTACAAGAAGTTTACCTCTTTCCTTCGGTTCAGTTGGGTCTTTTTGCTCCTTATAACTATATCGAGCAACTGGTGCGATGGCGATGATACGTCTGTCCAACATGGATCTTTCTTTGTCAAAAAACCAGTCCTCTTTAATATTGTACGCAAGGATGTGATTCGATCCAATGTAACTTACGATATCATCCGTAGGGATATTGAACCCAACATCACCATTATCCCAATATCTCTGTAAGGTTTGCGGTTCTGAAGTGTACATATCAATGATATCCTTATTCATATCAGCAACATCCTTATCACTTTTAAGTGAGTCGATAAATTGTTGTAAGGTTTGATTTGTTTTCATAATCGGAACCAATCCAGCACCTGTAGCAGTCATTTCAATTTGAAATTCCTTACCTTTTGCACGGGAAGTAATTACCTTATTTACATTCGCACGATACGAACTAGAAGTAAAGTAATCATCATCACTTATTTTATTAATTGGGTATTTGAAACTAAATCCATCCTCCACAACCGGATAGTCCGGACTAGCAACTTGATACACCGTTAAATCACCTAACATGATGTGGCGCAGAATAATTGTCCACAATGACCATCTCTGTTGATTCTTGTTCCAAGATGGATTATCAATGTCAGCTTTCGTTAACGGGTTGTATATACTTCCGCCAGTTGGATCACCATCAAAATTATCAAATGGAAAAAAGATATCATGGTTTATTCTTTCTCGGGAATCAATTCTCGAAAATACGCGTTTAGACCAAACTAAATCAGCCTCCCGAACAAATTCAGGTACAACAGCTTGTCTGACAGGAACTTCTTCTTTAAGAACAATCCCGTCAATAACCCCGTTTGGAAGCACGTTGTAAGGACCTCTACTTGGAATCTCCTTAGGTTGGCCACCTTGTCCAAACGCCGTTGTAATACATATACAACCTAAACCAAAAATCACTTTTTTCATAACTTAACTTTTAAGGTGTTACTTTAAGTCCAGTAGATACAGAGGCAGTTCCTCCTGTTGATATACTATATTTAATTTCAACAGTAACCATTTTTCCTACGCGAGCCTTTGCTAAAGCGCTTGAAGGAACACGTGATCCCGAAAAATTAATAGGTTCATTATCTCCAACAGATACCCTTCCTCCAGTTACGGTAAATCTCAAGGCCTCAAGAGGAGAGTCAGCACCTAATCCTACTGTTACATTACCACCAGACTTAGAAATTGTCGTTTGTTCGCAATTAGGTCGAGGCAAAGATCTGATTTTATACTTAAACTGTCCAAAAGACTTCGATTTTCCATCTTTATCTTTTGCCGTTAATGTAATGGTCGCATAACCGGCTCCGTTAGGTTTAACGATGTATCCTTTCTGAGCAACCCCATTTACAGTAAAAGTAGAAGGAGTACAAGTACCTTTATCAATGGAAATACTTGAACTAACCATACCAGCAACAACCGGAACTACTTTATTTGGATAACCAAGGTAAAGAACGGACAATTCAGGTAATGAAATAGATCCTTGTGGCTTCGCAATAGCAACTTTCCAAGACCAGTTTCTTGGATATTCAACACCAGATTTATTTCGAATCATCACTGTTCCATTCAAGGTCATGTCACCTGCACCTGAAGCACGTGTTTTAATGGTTCCAATACCATCCTTGATAGTAACAGCACCAGGCCCAGTTATTACAGGATTATTATCAGAATCATAAGCAGCCATGGTCACTTTTAATTCAATTTCTTCTCCTTCAGTAGCGACACCAGGTCCACTCACCAACTCTTGAATTTTATTGAATGAGAACTCTCCAACAGTTACTTTACTTTTCAATAAGTTTACTGCTTTAGCACGAGCACTCAGGATTTCATTCTGCAAAGAAGATAAAGACGCAATCGCTCCTACCATTGGTGCATGATCAAACGTACGACCCATCCAATGAATGTTCTTTTGCTCATGGTGATCAGCAAATTCAATTTTCGTTAACTCTTGATATAAGCCTAACAATACTTCTGCATCATCTGGATTTACTTTATTTGGCTTTGCATTGATCATTTTTTTGATCTCCTCTTGCAATTTCAAATTCGTCCAATTGTTGTTGATATCCTTAACTTTTACTTTCCAATTGTTCTTCTCACCTTCTTTGTAAGTACCCGTAGTTTCTACTATGAATTTACGGAACCCATTGTATTGTTTCCATAATTTCAAACCTTTTTTACTCGGGTCCAATTGCTTAATATCCGAACCAACGATTTCATGCATCGGAATATCAAATTGATCTTTTGCTTGAACAGCCATCAAATTTAAACGTGTCGGTTGAAGTGGCTCTTTAGCATCGTATTTCTTCCATACGATTACTTTCTCGTCCTCATTCTTCACCGTAGTTACGTCCTCTTTCGCTTCTTTCAACATAGACAGCTTAATGTCATCGATGAACTTGATCAAATCTCCAGCCTCCTTGTCGATTGATTTAATCATACCAAGGTATTTTTTGATTTTAATCGCTTTTGCTCTTCCGGACTCATCATTTGGTAAACCAACTAGTTCACCGGCTAAGTCTTTTTTCGCTGCGTTTCCACGCTCTAATTGGGTGATACTACCACGTTGAATGTTCTCCTCAATTGCTACGAAGGCATCCAAAATTTGTTTGGATACGTTCAATGCAAGGAGCGCAGTCAAAACG
>JBEEIV010000123.1:0-6166 GCA_041169645.1 Bacteroidota bacterium | reverse complement strand
AAAGGAACAACTCAAAGCGTATCAACAAATCATCGATGAATCTCTTTCTGTTCGTGCTGTTGAATTATTGGTGAAACCAGCAGTTATTGGGGGACAACCAACGAACAAAAGTTCGAAAATGGAACTCAATTCTTCTGAACAAGTTTTCGCTGCATTTTTAAGTGATAAATTAGGAACAAAGGTATCCATCGATAAGTCGGATAACGGAAAAGGTAAAGTATTGGTTCATTTTGCTTCAGAAGCCGAATTAACTCGTGTGATGGCTCTTTTGAAAAAATAATGTCGCGCATACTTCTCATCTTTGCCCTCATATGCTTCAAATCCTGGTCTCAACCAGTTGCTAAAAAAGACACCCTTTTTCCTGAATATAAAAAAGTCATGCTTTATTCGGCGGTCCTTCCTGGTTCTGGACAAATTTACAACAGCATCCACCGTGAGAATGGACCCAAACATGCTTATTGGAAAGTACCCCTTATTTATTCTGCTTTAGGAACAGCTGGTTATTTTCTGACTGTGAATAATCAAACGCAAAAATCGTTAAAAGCGGAATACCAATACCGCATGAACAATGGAAACTCCTTAGATCCAAAATGGCTGATTTACGATGATGCCGCGGTACTGAGTCTGTATCAAAGTTATTTAAATAAGCGTGATATGTCTATTCTGGGCTGCGCAGCGGTATATTTCATTCAAATAGCAGAGGCAGGTGTCGAGGCCCATTTTTTACATTTTGATGTCAGTGACAAACTAAGTATTCAGGCTCGTCCAACATTACTCGGACCCAATTCCGCTGGAATTCATTTAAATTTTCAATTTCATTAAGTTGAAAAACGTATTTTTGTTCATATGAAGATTGCTTTAATTGGGTATGGTAAAATGGGACAAGCGATTGAAGCAATTGCCTTGGAGCGTGGGCATGAAATCACCGGAAAGGTAAACCAAGCCAATCCCATGGACCAAGTTTCATGGTCAAATGTGGATGTAGCCATTGAATTTACCCAGCCAAGTTTAGCCATTTCACATATCAAACAGTGCGTACTGAATCACGTCCCAATTGTTGTTGGAACTACCGCTTGGCAACACGAATTACCTGCGGTAGAAGCGTTTGTTGGAGCAAACAACGGTTCATTACTTCATGCTAGTAATTTCAGTATTGGGGTCAACATCTTCTTTGAAATCAATCGGAAACTTGCTGAAATCATGAGTAAACATCCGGAATACAAAGTGAGCATGGAAGAAATTCACCATGTGCAAAAACTGGATGCACCGAGTGGAACTGCTGTGAGTTTAGCGAATGACATTATTGATCACCACGCACATTATGCTGCATGGAACCTATCATCTGATCCTTCAACTGACAAGAGCATTTCAATTGCTGCGATTCGTGAGCCAAATGTACCAGGAACACATGAAGTAACATACGAATCTGACATTGATTTGATTCGCATCGAACACATGGCGCACAACCGCAAAGGTTTTGCCTTAGGAGCTGTTCTCGCCGCTGAATTCCTTGCGGGCAAAAAAGGAGGAATCTTTACCATGAAAGACGTTTTAAAATAAAGATATTATGAGTTTTTTCTATTTCTACCTGTTGATTTTAGTACACCCCTACCTCGCCATGTGGTGGAAGAGTTTTCCAAAAGCTGGAAGAAAGTCATGGGAAGCATTGATTCCGGGATACAATTATTTCGTGGTATACAAAATTACTTCCAACAAGCCTTGGTGGTCCTTGTTACTGATCTTTCCGGGCGTTCATTTAGCCATGTGGATGGTAGCGAATGTGAGTTACATCCGTCGTTTCGGTTATTTTTCGTTCACAGATACCTTACAAGGAATCTTTTTTCCTTATGTGATCACAGCAAAAATCGCCAATTCAGAAGCAACTTTTGGAAATGAAACCAATTGGTCGAATTCCCGAGAAGCCGAAATGCGCAAATGGGGAGATCACATTGTACTTTTCATGTGTTTACCCGTAATCGGACATGTTTTTGCTTTAGGATTCGATTTAGTTAGCCGAGATAAACCAGGAGAAAAAACACGCGTAAAAGAATGGGGAGACTCTTTCTTGTGGGCGCTTGTTGCAGCGAGTGTGATTCGCACGTATGTCTTTGAACCATTTCAAATTCCAACTGGATCTATGGAAAAAACCATGCTAGTGGGCGATTTCCTATTTGTGAATAAATTGGCTTATGGACCGAAAGTTCCTGTAACTCCCCTCTCCTACCCATTGGTTCATAACATTGTGCCATTCGTCAACATCAAATCGTACACAACGTTTGAAAAAGGGACCTACACAAGGCTACCTGGATACCGAGACATCAAACGAAACGATGTTGTTGTTTTCAATTATCCTTCAGGAGACACCGCAATTGTCGATCCTCGCACACCAAACGGATTAATGGGACACGATTACCATGGAATTGTGAATGAAGAAGCACGTTATTTATTCGAAACATCAAGTGAAATACAATCCATGGTGAGTCAAATGAAAGGTTTATTGCAACAGCGAAACACGCCGTCTCAACAAATCGATAGCATCATCACAGAACAATTGTACAGTTTATTCATCGAGACACATGAACAATGGAAAAAGAAAGCACGTGCTAAATTAGCGGCTGGTGAATTCCCTGGCGGACCAGAAAACCATGTTGGATTACCTGAAAAGCATGGTGGATTAACCTTTAGACCAGTGGATAAACGCGAAAACTACATCAAGCGCTGTGTGGGTGTTCCAGGAGATGTGCTTTACGTGGAAAACTCTGTGTTGTTTGTCAACGGAAAACCATCGAAAATTACCGAGGGACAATGTTTAAAGTACATGATCGAAAAATCGAAAATACAGTTCCCTTCTGTCCGTGAAATGCTCACACGCTATGGACTGGAAAATGCGCCTGATGGTAGTCGTACGGATTTCGAAAACCGTGAGCCAGATTATTACTATTTAACTTTGACTAAAAGCGAAAAAGCACGAATCGAGAAAGATTTCCACATCAAACTTTCTGTTTTCTTAATGCCTGCTTACCGTCAAACCAAAGGATACAAACCATCCTCAATGGAGCGCATTGCCAACCTCAGTTACTTCCCGAAAGATTTCAATGTAAACAATACGCCGACGAATTTTCAAAAATTCACGGTCCCTAGAAAAGGACAACGCATTAACTTGACTTTAGAAAATATTCCGTGGTACCGACGCATCATTACAGCGTATGAAGGACACCAATTAAAAGAAACAAAAAACGGCATTTTCATCGACGGCAAAAAAGCAACGTCTTATACTTTTGGTATGAATTACTATTGGCTAATGGGAGACAACCGCTACAATTCAGCTGATTCACGTGTTTGGGGATTTGTACCGGAAGATCACATTGTTGGTCGCGCATCCATCGTATGGTTCTCCAAAAGTGCGTACATGGGAATCCGTTGGAACCGGATTTTGAAGTTGATTGATTAATGACGGTTTTACCAACGGCTTATTTCCCTTCCATTCTTTATTTGCAGGCTTTTTTCAATGCTGAAGATGCGTGCATAGAACTTAACGAACATTTTCAAAAGCAAAGCATTCGCTCCCGTTGTGAAATCCTTACTGCCAATGGAACCTTGAGGCTCAGTGTTCCGACGGTACATGAAAGTGGAAAGAAGATTCCAACGAAGGACCTTCGAATTGACCACACTGGAACTTGGAAAAATGATCATTGGCGTGCCATTCAGAGTGCCTATGCCCTTGCCCCTTATTTTGAAGACTATGCGCAAGAATTAAAGGAAATTATCTTTAGTCCAGATGAATTTCTATGGGAAAAGAATCAACGCTGCTTACTACTTATGTTAGATGTACTTGATTCCAATAAATCGATACATTACACAACTACTTTTCAGGGAATCACCGGTGAATCGTCTAAAAACGCCTATTTGGGACGTGACGCGTGGCAACTTCCAAGTTACCAACAAGTATTCTCCTACGATCGGGATTTTACGCCAAATTTATCGATGATAGACCTTTTGCTCAATGAAGGTCCCTTTATTCGGAATTGGATTTTAACGACCAAAAATTAGTCCGTGTCCGTTTTTGGATTGAAGTAATTTGTTCCACTTCACTTGAATAACGGTTGGATTCATTAGGTTTCCATCCGTAATCACTAAGTCACCGTTCTTTTTAAACGTCATTGCTGATGGATGTGAGAAGGTGTTTTTATCAAGCGTTGTAAAGTTGACGATTTCCCCAAATTGATTAAATACAGCCAATGAATGATCGGAACCAGAGAGGATGTAAATTTCATTTGTTTTTGGATGAACGGCAATGGCAGTTGGCGTAAAGTTCATCGATTCCAAGGTATCATCCATGATGCTTAAATCCGAACGTGCAATCATTAAGTTGTTTTGAATGGCAAAGGCTTCAATGTCTTCACCAGATATGGAAAAGAGGGGCTGCGCATTTAACTTACGTTGATTCAAATTGTATGCGTAGATTGAACTGTTGCTGTATCCTTCTGTTCGTTCCTCGTTTGAAGCAATTAAAAATAAGCGATTCGTTTCCTTGTGATAACACACGCTGGTGGGATCAAATTGTTCGTTCTCTAAATTCAAAGTTGTCAAAGAACTCGAATCATAAGGTGAACTTAAGAAGTGAATGTGTTTTGCATCATCCACTAACAATAAGGTTGAGTCAAGTGTAGAAATGTTTCTGATTTTCGACTCCATGTCCCACGATAGAAAAGGCACAACGCTGTAATCGTTTAAATCGTAGACAAACATCATTCCGCTTTCTTGGTTTAACCCAAGTAAGTGGGTCGAATCCAACAAGGCAATATCTGAAAAGGGTTGAATTCCCATAGGAAGGGTTTGAACCGAGTTTGGATGTTGCAAATCGAAATAACCATCTTCTTTCTGGAAATTACTTGCCTTTTTAAAGTAGTAATTTTCCACTCCAACTTTTTGCAAAGAACGAGCAGCAATAAAGGACATCGTTGCTAAAACAAAAGAAAAGAAGTACTGTTTCTTATTCATGGTTACAACAAATTTAAGGGAAAATTCCATTACTTTTATTAATTCTTACATTTTTGTCCATGAGCTATTGTCAATTTTGCCGAAACCTCCCATCAGACAACGTTCACAAGCGTTATCACGACTTCGTTTACGGACGAAAAATAAGTGATGACAACGAACTTTTTGGGCGCTTGATCCTCGAAATGAATCAAGCAGGATTGAGTTGGGATACGATCCTCAAGCGAGCTGAAAATTTCAGGGAGGCCTACGATGGTTTCCAAATAGACAAAGTAGCAGCATACGGAAGTTCGGATATTGAGCGATTAATGGCTAATGCTGGTGTCATTCGGAATAGAAAAAAAATAGAAGCAGCCATATACAATGCAAATCAAATTCTGACGTTAGTAGAAAAGCATGGGTCCTTCAGTGAATGGATCCACGCTCACCCCATAAAAAATAAAGACGAATGGGTGAAACTCTTCAAAAAGAACTTTAAATTTGTTGGAGTTGAAATTGTTAGTGAATTTTTACTGAGTATCGGAGCGATGGAAGGATCGCACGAAACAGATTGTCCCGTTTTTGAACAACTAAAGCAAACGTTATGAAACCAAGAAAACTCATTCTTTTAGCATTCCTTTTTTCGACATGTGCATATGGACAGGTTGGAATTGATGGTGGTGTCGGTGTCTTGAGTGGCTTTGGTGCACCAAAGTCCTTTACAAACCTACATTTTGGCGTAGAAGTACCGCGTTCAACGGATCAATCTGTCTACGGACGATTGAGTTATTATTTTCCGGTAAATGAACCAACAACCTTATCAACCATGGTTACTGCGAATAATCCGAGTATTAGTCCGTATAACCTAACGGTAGATTACAAACGTTCAACCAATTACACTTTGTTTGAAGGAGGCACAAAAAGATATTTTGGAAACGACTATGATTTTGGATTCTCCGGGTATTCTGGCTCGAATTTCATGGTTATCGTCAATAAAGTAAAAAACAACTACGAGGAATTGGATGCTACGGGAACCTATACGTGGTCGAATAATTACACCTTAAGTCCGGGTGAAGAACGTGAAGGAACCGTATTAAGTATCGGTGTTGGAGTTCTTGTAGGTGTGAAATACACGTTTCCAGCGGTTGGATCCATTTATGCAGATGTGAGCGGACAGTACCTATTATTC
>JBEEIV010000122.1:0-9887 GCA_041169645.1 Bacteroidota bacterium | reverse complement strand
AGTTGGCTTTAGTGAAGACATCATTGGATTCGTTGATGTTTGAATGGCTTCATTCGCTCCCGTGGCTAATGTTTTAAAGTAGTAAACTTTTTGTTCTGGACCGTAGAAATAGCCGTTTGTGTCCTTGTCCTGAATCACTGTATCTACTAATTGCCAAGTTCTCGTCACAGAACCATTAACAACTTCTGAAACGGTAGCATCTACCTGATCAAAGTAGCTTGAATCTGGTATTTGAGCAATCTCTAAGGCGTTCCCTGGACCGATGAATGCACGTGTAATTTTGATAAAATGCAATGAGTCGGCATGATTCAATAATCCGTAAACAACGGCCGTTTCTTTGAAGTCACCAGTAAGTTGAACATCCTCAGAACAACTTTGAAGAAAGAGTGCCGCCAGAATAAAAATGGAGAAAAAGCGCTTGAACATAGGAACTTAATTTAGAATTAATATGAACCTTAATTAACGAATTCCCTGAGGGTTAATTCCTAAATCTGGTGCAGCATCTTTTTCAATACTGATCAATTCTACTTCGAAAATGAGTGGAGAATACGGTTTGATGATGGTATTCGGTGGAGGATTCCCTCCATAGGCTAATTCTTGAGGGATGTAAAATTTAAATTTTGACCCTGGATTCATCAATTGAATTCCTTCTGTCCAACCTGGGATCACTTGATTCAGAACAAATGTTACTGGTTCTCTACCAATCGAGCCATCAAAGATACCACCTTCAGGAACGCTTCCTTGGTAGTGTACTTTTACCGAAGAAGTAGCCTTTGGTTTTTCTCCTTTTCCAGTTTTAATGATTTCGTATTGAAGGCCACTTGCTGTTGTAATAATTCCAGCCTTTGTTTTATTCATGGCTAAAAATTGCTCACCTGCTGCTTTGAATTGTTCTGTAATCTTTGTGTATTTTTTATTCATTTCTACTTCAAAAGAAGCCATGATTTTTTTACGGTCGAGGTTTTTCAAAACTTCAATATCCAATTTATTCAAACCATCAGAAAATCCTCTTTCCACCATTTTGATGTCGATCAAATTCATTGCATCTAAGTCATTGAAATATCCCTCAAAACGAAGTCGGTTGATTTTTCCTACAGCTAAAGATCCTTCGGTATTGTATTTTTCGTTGAATTCTTTACCCGTTTTACCGATGCATTTTGTTACTGTTTTTGAAAGGCCTTCGAAATCACTATCTTTCACTTTCAAGTGAAATCCTTCAATTAATTTTTCTTTGTCCATTTTATTAAATGGTGCCTCTGAAACAAAAGGTTTGGCAATCTCCACACCAAGAACATAGGAGTACTTTTCCTTTTCAGTTTTTAATTCAACTTTTTCTTGTCCTCCACACGCTTGAAGGATTAAAAATAGGGCGATAAATAGGGAATAACGAATCATTAGTTAATGTTTAATAGTTCAACTTCAAAAATAAGGGCACTGAATGGTTGGATGGGTCCACCTGGATGAGGATTGGCACCGTAGGATAATTCTTGCGGAATGTACAAACGGAATTTTGAACCAACGGACATCAATTGCAATGCTTCGGTCCATCCTGGAATCACTTGATGAACTCCAAATGTTGCTGGAGTACCACGTAATACAGAGCTATCGAAAACGGTTCCATCGATTAGCGTACCGTGGTAATGAACCGTTACCGTATCTGTAGCACCTGGTTTCGCTCCATCTGCCGGAGTTAAAATTTCGTACTGCAATCCTGAAAAGGTTTGGTGAACGCCTTATTTCTGAGCATTTTCGGCAAGGAATGCTTCGCCTTGTGTTTTGTTTTCACTGAAGGCAGCGTTTTTCTTTTCATCAAGGTATTGTTGAATGAAAATGTTGGCTTCATCCGCTGTTAATGCAGTCGCTTCATCGTTGAATACTGCTTGAATGGCTTGCATCATCAAATGAACGTTGATGTTTTCCAATTGTTGGTTTTTCAAACTTTCACCGATGCTCATACCGACACCGTAGCTTGCTTTTTCTTCTAAAGATTGCATTCAAATTTGTTTAAGAACACGAAGGTAAGAAAAATGACACGGAGATCTCAGAAAAAACAGCAGATTATTGGAATATTTGAAACATCGCAAAGAAAAGTGCGTTCAAGAAAGCATGCAAAAATCTTTTCACTTTGACTACGAGCTTCATGCTACCTGGGAAAACCTGATGGAATCAGATAAACAGTTGGTCGAACTCGCTTTTGAGGCAATGCATTTAGCCTATGCTCCTTATAGTGAATTTAAAGTTGGTTCAGCGGTTCGACTATCAAACGGACTCACTTTAAAAGGCAACAATCAAGAAAACATTGCTTATCCTTCTGGACTTTGTGCCGAGCGTGTAGTTCTCTTTTATGCTGGAGCAAATTTCCCTCAGGAATCGATTGAGACAATTTGCATTGTTGCACGAGGAGATTTAATGCCAAGTGAATTTTTGTTATCGCCTTGTGGGTCCTGTCGTCAAGTCATGCTGGAAACAGAAAATAGACAGTCGAAGAAAATTCGCGTGATCATTGTGAATCAAGATAATCGAACAATGGTGCTACATTCGGTGAAAGACCTTCTACCTTTTGGATTTGGGAAGTAAAGAATGAGTAAAGGCAAAAGATAAGGTTGCGCTATTTTTTCTCGAGGTGTTTCAAATAGATCAACTGACAAACGTGATCCATGGCTTTGAATATTTTGAGATCAAGGTTTGGAGTGGTTGTGATCTTCGTCAACTGAGCTACAGCATCATAGAGTAATTCATTTTCCTGGTATGAAATGCGCTGAATGAAGGTAACTTGATTGGATCCTTTTTGCATTTCGGAAACCAATACTTCTTTCTGATTGCTATCCAGGGCGAATAATATGGATGTTTTCATGGTCATTTTAATCGTGTAAGTAGCATCGACCACTTGAATTGGTGGTTTTGTTTTTGCATCTTGCCCCTTTTTTTGTCGTCCCGGTACATTGTTGTGCCGGATGCGCAGATGGCTTTGATTCAGTGTGGTCACAGCAATTTGATCCCACCGTTCGATCGTGAATTTTACAGGTGCAACTGTTCGATTTACTTCGGTTGCAAGACATGCAGAGTAATTGAATATTAGAAGGCTCACTGCTTCCACCACAGGAGTATGGGACAAAATGGTCATATTCAATGTTTTTGGTGCTTCCGCAACATTGACAAGCTCCGCCGTCTCTTGTGTACACAATTTTTTTCGTCGTTTCGGAAATGTACCTGCTCTGTGAAAAGGCAGAAATGCTGATGAATATAAGTGCGAGGAATAAGCAAATTTTCTTCGTTGTTTTCATTTGATTGCTTTAATAATAACTAATAGTGCGTTCAACAATAAAGTAATTCCCATCGTCATCAATGATCATTTTTACCCAATTTCCTTGTGAATCATATTCGTATGCATTGAATTCATGTACCAAAATTTCACCATTGCGATCTATTTCCTTTGTTTCGATGATATTCCCGTTTTCATAGGTGTAATCTATGTATCCATCCGGCTCACCATCCTCGTAATCCAACCAATGTTCAAAGGTTTTCTGTTTATTTACATATTGATAGGTTGTGATTTCAGCGATTCCTTCCTCATTGTCATACCATTCATATTTCACTAGCTGATTTTCGTTGTCGTATTCGAAGGATTCTATTTCGATGTATGGACCTTTTTCGTAGTGAATTTTTATCAGGTTATTTAAAGAGTCGTATGTATATGTTTCGGTTGAAATGAGTTGCTTAGATAGATATTCCTCTTTATTCACCAAGTTGTTTTTGGTGTTGTATTGAAAGACAAAATCTGTTTCAATTTGCCTGTAATGATTGATTTCCTTTGCGGCAAGGATGCGATTCAACGAATCGTATTTGATGTTATAAGTGAGGTCATTTTCTTTGATTTGCACGATTCTATTTTTATCATCAACTTTTATCGCATAAGAAACGGAAGTTGTTCCATTTTTCAAGGCCTTTTTTAGTTCTAAGTTGCCTTCTGTATTGAAGAATAATTCCATATCATGTTCCCAAGTATATTGCCAGCCTTTTGTTGTTTTTACAATTGCGTCATTCAATTTGTTGGCGTTGAAGGAGCATGTTTTTACCAACTTCACCTTTCCTTTCAAGTTATGGCTCTGCAGATTTTCAAAAGAGACAGTCGGTAATTGTCCAAAAGTGATATAATGATAAAGACAAAACAGGATTAGGTGGAATGCTTTTTTCATGTTTGTTGATGAATGTCCTCCCATAAAATTACGTTATTTCGGTTAAATGGCAAGTTTACATGTTCATCCGATTGTAGAATTGGGAAAACAGGAAAGAAAGGAGTGCAACTCGGACGATCACTTCATTAAGAAAACCAAGTATTATTTGAGGAAACCAATATGTTCGTTTCAGTTTTGGTCGCGTACACGTGCGTTTCATTCTTTGCACTGAGTCCTGAAATATATCTTGCGATCGAGCGTTGTTAATAAAACTTTTAAAACAGGTATGAAATTTTTCTTTTTAATGATGTCCTTAACGGCATTGAAGGGCTTTGCTCAAACAACCAATTACACGGATGTAGGAGTTATTGTCAATCTCAACAGTCCAGTTTCCATGCAAATTGGTAGTTATTTTCAACAGGCCCGAAACATCCCAAATCAAAACATGATTTATGTATCAGTACCAACAACAGAGGTGATCAATGATACTGAATTCAATCAATTGCGCACACAAATTGAAAATTACTTGGTGAGCCAAAACTTGCAGGACTCCTTGAATTACCTTGTGACGACCAAAGGAGTGCCGTTAAAGCGCAATAGCATCGATTGCGTAGTGAATTCGGGGAGTGGTGACTGTGGGTCGGTGGATGCTGAATTGAGTTTGATTTTGGGAACCCATCAAAATCAAATTGGTCAATTATCGGCATTTGTAAATCCATATTTTAATCAAAACGAACATTTCAGCCGTGCGCAATATGGAATTTATTTGGTAACACGTCTGGATGGTTATTCGCAAGATGACGTCATGCACATGATTGATGGTAGTGGTCCTCTAACCTTGGTCAATCAGCAAATCGCAAATGGAGTGATTGACTTAGTTGAGTCGTATGGCATGGACACCATTTATTTTATAGATTCATACGTTAATCCTACCTACAACAATATGCTTGCTGAAAACTGGAATGCTACGACGGATGTAAGTCCAGCAGTATTGACGGATCAAATCAATGTGTTCTCATACTTTTACGTGGGACATGGGCCAGTTGATTCCATTCAAATGAACTACAAATGGTTGCCCGGTTCCTTTTCAGCGCTTTCCACCTGCAGTTCGGCAGAAACGTTTGATGTGCAAAGCAATCCGAATGAAATGTTCTATATTGCTGATCTCATCAAAGATGGTTGTACTGCAGCGCATGGATATGTCAATTGCATCTATATTTCCCAACTATTCAGAGCGGATATTCTCGTAAATCGCTACTTAAATCCAATTGCGCAATACAACTTGGCGGAAAGTTATTACATGGCTGATGCAACTCTTTCCTATCAAAGTGTGATTATTGGCGACCCGAAAGCATCGATTGTGATCGATAATGCTGGCTTGTCATCCATGCAGACACATTCTTTCCGTTTATACCCGAATCCAAGTACGGGATCCTTTCGCATCAAGGGATTAGAACAACTTCAAGGTAAAGCTTCTATTGCCATTACCAATAGCCTAGGAATGCGCATTTTTATGGATGATGAGGTTATTGACAATGAAACATACCAACTCGAAGAATCAGGTGTTTATTTCATTTCCATCTTGGAGGACGGACAATTAGTTGGCACCGAACGATTGGTAAAACACTAGAAAAAACTTTAATCAATGTATAAACAGCGCTGAATTCGGCGCTGTTTTTTTTATTTTGCAGTTACTGCACCCGCACCTGTCTCACTGCCGTTTTTCCTTCACTGCTGACCTTCACCAAGTAATTTCCAGAGTGCAAGAATCGACAATCAACTTCGAAATGTGTGCTTTGGATTCCGGAGTACTTGGCTAGACTGCGGCCTGTTAAGTCATAGATTTCTAGTTGTTCTATCAAAGAACTTGACTCGATGTTGAGTTCGTTGATTGCGGGATTTGGTGCAATGGTTAATTCAAGAGTTTGAATTTCATTCACGTTCCAGGTTCCATTTTGACATGGAATGTCGGATTCATTGTCGTAAAATGTTTTGAGATCAGCGGCAAGATCAATGATCGATTGCACATTTTCTAAGTTGTTACCGACCCTGGAATAACTAATGGCGTAGGTCTGGAAAAGGGTGTCTCCACTGTTAAAAGGTCCAACGTTCAGCGATGAAATTCCTCTTCGGTCTCCGGGTGTATTTCCGTTACTGATTTCACACCACTCTGTTGATATGTTCGGATTTCCTGAGTACACAAAAGACGTTACGTTGCCAGTTGGATCAAGCCACGGATTACCGGAAAATTGTAAACCATTCATGATATTCCATTTTTCTAAAATCGGATTTCCACCTCCGTTCACATAGTAGGCCGAGGAAGTCATGTCCTCTTTTAAACTAACAATTCCAAATGCAGGTGGGTTGATTCCATATCCCAATGAGGAAAAACTGGCCTCATCGATATTGTCACCATTGTAAAAATACATGAGGTTTTTTGTTGAATCACATCCAATCAAATCATCGGCGTAGTAGCCAAGATCGACATCCACATAAATACTGTGTGCAAATTCTGGATAATTCGTACTGCCTCTGTTGATTGCTTTTACATCGATGAAGGTGACATCATTTAAATAGTCGAACGTTTGATATTGATAAAACATCAGGTGCAATTCAATGCCAATGGAATCAGTTCCGCTGTAAGAATGTGATTCTGCTGCGTCATTTTGAATTAAATAGGTAGCACAACATCCTTTGATAATGGGGTAATCTCCTTGGTTTGGATCATAGTTTCCATCGGAATCGTTATCGAAAAATGGAGCTAAATAATAGGATTGTCCTGCTGAAACATCACCATGTGCGGGCCAATCAAATATCGTTTGTAAAACTTCATTTGAAGGTGGACTTACTGATCCACAGCCAGATGTTATGAGTCCATTTTGACATCCCCACCACAACTTATATTGATCGATGTCTGTTTGACAAATGCTCCACATAGAATTGTTCCACGCATTTTGATATTCGTTGGTTGAATAGGTCCCGACACCAGAAAACGGCCCATTAAATACGTCTTTTCCTTGGTTTGGTGACCCGCCCTGACAAAAATGAATATTGTTCGAAACATCCTTACCGGCAAACCAAAATTGTGTGGCGAAAATCGCATTCAAACCAGATCCTTTCGGAACCTCGTATCTGGGTTCAGAATTAACGAAATTCGTAAAATAGGTTCCTGCATCGGAAATGTGTGCGGAAACATTGTTGTGTTCGAGCTGCATGAAATTAACTTGTGCACGTATCTGACAAAAAATCAAGTTTGAAAAGAGTAAAAAAGAATAAATTGGTTTCATAACAATGGATTTTAAAATAATTTCCGAAAAACGGAAGAATTTCACGTTCACTTCTGATAAACGCATAAAGTAAGGCAGTGGAGTGAAGCGGATGAACTTTAACTAGATGATCTACCTATTTTATCCATTCTCTACTTAGGAAATGTTATCAACAATTGAGGTAGATAGGATGAAAGGAAGTATCTTTGTTAGCTAAAAAAATAGCACATGAATAGTTGGTTTACGGTAAAAGTAAAATATACAAAACAATTAGAAAACGGTTCTTTCAAACGTGTTTCGGAGCCTTATTTATTAGCGGCAATGACCTTCACGGATGCCGAAGCGCGCATCTATGAGGAATTGGGTACAAGCATTCGAGGTGAGTTCCAAGTGACGGGAATTGCACGAACGGATTTACATGATATTTTTCAATATGATGATACGGAAACGTGGTTCAAATGTAAGGTGACTTACGACCGCATGGATGAAGAAGGGGAGAAGGCAAAAACCGTTTCTCAAAACTTCTTGGTTTCTGCAACCAACGTAAAGGAAGCCTATGAACGCACGGTGGAAAGTTTGTCGACTTTGATGATTGACTTTAACATTGTTTCCATTGTTTCTTCTCCAATCGTAGAGATTTTCCCGTACCGTGAAGAAGATGTTCAGAGTCCAGCGATGAAAAAAGTCGTGGAGGATGACCTGGAAGAGCGTACTCCTGTGCGTGCTGTATTTTCCGCTTCAGGATCTGACTTTGACGACACAGAAGAAGAGGTGTTCGCATCAGATGAACCGGACGATGACTCAGCGAGTGAATTAGAAGATGTATTTTCGAATGACGAAGACGAATGAGTGAATGGTTGAAAAAATACCGTGAAAATCATGCGGACTTCGATAAAGGTTCGTTAAACGATATCGGAACAGATCCTTTTGTTGCTTTTTCTTCATGGTTTGATGAAGCCGTCAACCATGGTGAAGCAGAAGCAAATGCCTTTGTCTTGAGTACTGCCACAGCCGAAGATGGAGTGAGTTCGCGCATTGTCTATTTGAAAGAATTGAAGGAAGAGCGATTTGTTTTTTATACGAATTACCTAAGTCAAAAAGGACAGCAAATCGCGGTACATTCAAAAGTGTCGATGTTGTTTTTCTGGCCAGGACTGCAACGCCAATTGCGCATCGAAGGAATCGCTGAGAAAATCGCTGAACAAGAAAGTGATGCGTATTTTGCTTCACGACCGAGGGAAAGTCAACTTGGTGCTTGGGCATCACGTCAATCTGAAACGTTAGAAGGAGCTGGAGATTTAATCGCTGCCTTTGAACGCTATGATCAACAATTCCCAAACGATGTTCCACGTCCACCTCATTGGGGAGGATACGCCATTCAGGCAACAAGCATTGAATTTTGGCAAGGACGTCCATCTCGCTTGCATGATCGCATTGTGTTCATGGCGGAGAATGGTACTTGGAAACAAATCCGTAAAAATCCCTAATGCGAAAATTTCAACCCACGTGTCATACTTTATCGAATGGTATCCGAGTGGTTCACTTGCAGGTTCCTAATCAAGTTGCGCATTTAGGATTTTTCTTTTCGGCTGGATCACGTTATGAACAAGCGCATGAAGTTGGATTAGCTCACTTTTTGGAGCATTGCTTATTCAAAGGTACGCATACAAGAAATGCTTTGCACATTCTTTCTCGAATTGATGCGGTAGGTGGAGAGTTGAATGCATATACTGCAAAAGAAGAATTGTGCTTGCATGCATCTTTTTCGAAAGAACACACAAAAAGGGCTTTGGAATTGTTGGCAGATATCTCCATCCATTCCACTTTCCCTGAAAAAGAAATTGAAAAAGAAAAGGAAGTGATTTTGGATGAAATCAATTCTTACTTAGATAGCCCAAGTGATAAAATATTTGATGATTTCGAAGAGCAATTATTCAAAAATCACCCACTTGGAAATAACATCCTTGGAACACGAGAAAGTGTTGCAAGTTTTACCCAGGCCGACTTAAAACGCTATGTAGGGGCTTATTTTACAGCTGACAACATGGTGATTTCCTATGTGGGGAATATGAGTTTCAAGAAACTGGAACCGATCATGGAGGCAACCTTGAAGGAAATGCCCCATACAGCAAAACGTCAGGAGTTTGTGCCTTTTACCCATTACGTTCCTTTTCAAAATCACGTGAAAGAAGCCAATTACCAGGCACATGCCGTCTTGGGAGGGATTGCTCCAAGTTACAAGCACGATGACCGCATGGCGATGTCACTTCTCATTAACATTCTTGGTGGACCCGCTTTGAATTCTAAATTGAATTTATCGGTGCGTGAAAAATATGGCTTAGCCTACACGGTAGAGGCAAGTTATTCCTCATTTGTTGATTCCGGTTTCTGGCAAATCTATTTTGGTTGTGAGGACAAGAATATCCAACGAACGATGGACTTGATC
>JBEEIV010000121.1:0-2757 GCA_041169645.1 Bacteroidota bacterium | reverse complement strand
ATTAAATGCGGGAGTAAGCCAAAGATCTTTTGTTTTAGACACAAAATTCGATGTTTATCGCAATTTGTTTGAAGTGAATTTCTTCTCCATTGTACATTTAGTCCAACAAGTTATACCGGTGTTTCAAAAGCAGCAAGCTGGCATTTTTGTGCCAATCGCTTCTGTGGCGGGTCGAATTTCAACACCTCGTCGGGCAGCATATGGTGCCACCAAACATGCTTTAATTGGCTTTTTTGATTCTGTTCGGGCCGAATTACATGCATATGGTGTTCAAGTTACGACCATATTACCAGGTTATATACGCACCGAAATTTCGTTACATGCCATGAATGAAAACGGGGAAAAATATGGCAAAATGGATCCTAATCAGGCTAAAGGATTAGACCCAACGATTGCCGCCCAAAAAATAGTTCATGCCATTTATCAGGGCAAAAACTACTTTTTTGTGGGAGGTGCTTTAGAAAAATTTGGACTCTTGGTGCAAAGACTATTTCCGTCCGTGTTACCTTGGATGCTTCGAAAAATTAAAAATACCTAGGCTACTTGCTTTCTTTCGTGAAAGAATAGTATAAACAATACCAAGACTAATGCTGCGATTCCGGCAGGAACCATCCAAACGGACTGCCAGTCATGTACGCCATTGGATGTATAAATATCCAATACGATGCCAGAAAGCTTGGATCCGATTCCCATTCCCACGCCATAAGTAGCTAGTGTAATTAACCCTTGCGCTGAATTCTTAATGTGTGGTCCCGCTTTTTGATCCGTGTAAATTTGACCCGTTACAAAGAAGAAATCATAACATACACCGTGAAGGATAATTCCAATATATAAGATCCATTCGCTGGAAATTCCATCGCCGTAACCGAAACAGATGAAGCGAATGATCCAGGCTAAAAGGCCAACAATCAGCATTTTTTTGACACCTAATCTCGTAAATGCAAATGGGATCAAAAGCATGAAAATCACTTCAGATGCTTGTCCTAAAGACATTTTGTTTTCCACATTCGTCATATGCGAATCCGTCAATGATGGATTTGCCATGGCATAGTAGAAGGAAAGCGGGATACAAATTAAGATTGATGAAATAAAGAAAATTAAGAATGAGCGATCCTTAAAGAGTTTGAGTGCGTCTAGGCCAACGATCTGCGCGATGGATGCATTTTTATCTGCTTTCGGAGGAGTATCTGGTAAGAAAAATGAATAGATTCCTAGGGCAAATGAACTGTACATGGCAATGTGAAATATGGCCACATTATCTCCAAGCGCATAAAATCCAATAATATTCGTTACAACAATCCAAGCAACGGTTCCGGTTACCCGAATATTGGCAAATTCCTTTTCAGGATTTTGCATTTGTTTCATGGCAATGGAATTAGACAGGGCCAAATTTGGCGCAAAACACATCGTATAGGCCAAGATGTACCAGAAGAAAACTTCTGGGTCAGTGGTTTGGCTTAGTAGATATAAGAGAATACCACCGACAATATTTAAAACGCCCATTACTTTTTGGGCCGCAAAAAAACGGTCTGCTATTAATCCTACAAAGAAAGGAGCAACTAAGGATGCGATGGCGAAAGTGAGGTAAGCGTTTCCAACTTGATCGCCTGTGGCGTGTAAAGTACTTAATAGGTACTTACTCATTTGTCCATACCAGGCTCCCCATCCGAAGAACATCAGGAACATCATGGTCATGAGTTGAATTTTAGTCGATTGTTTCATAGTTTTTGGTTTCTTGCAGGTCAAAAATACGAATTTGAAAGAAATATCAAATTTTAGAAAAATATATTTTTTGGACTTTTGGCTCGATTTTGAAAACCTATTTTCTGAAAATTCTCTTATTTTTTCTATGAAAGGGCCAATTTCAAATCCTATTTTTCAAGAATTGACAAAAAATGCCAAAAAGTGCTTAAAATGTCGACTTGAGCACTGTTTTGTAGCTCGTGCTAAGTATTTGATTTTCAGGTTTATTTGTACGTCTTTTGATGAAAATTTCAGGAAAGGGTTTCTTTTCTGTGCGAATTACAAATGAATTTAGTTGGTGTTTTATTGATTTCTGGTCGGCCTACCGGTTCCTTTCAAGGATCGATGACACTATTTTTAGTGTTGTTTTCCTTCATCGCTTTTGCGCTGATTGGGGTAGGAATTTATTTGTACAATAAACGAAAAGATTGGATTGCTCATTCTAAAACTACCTATGGTAAAATTGTTGAGATTTCACGTCGGTACGCACGTGATGATCATTCTGGACGATTCCCTATTTATTTCCCCATTGTTTCATATTATGTAAATGGCGCCGAGTTTCGGCGGGAGGCAGAGAAGGGTTTGGCGAAACATTGTGAGATAGGCCAACAAATCCCAGTTCGTTATTTAACGGATAATCCATACGAGGCATCTTTGAGTGAGTCTAATTTGCCTGTATTAAACCCGACAGTCTTTTTTGTGTTGGGTATATTGATGTTGTTAAGTTCAATTATCCTATCCTTCTTGCAGCATTAAGAATCATTCTGTAATTTCATCGCTCTAAACCTTTTTCGAGATGGAAACGATCAGCAAAGAAAAATCTGAATTTCGTAATTACGAGCAGGGCGATATCACCGCTGCTGTAAAAGAACATTACCGTAAGATGCGCTCGCGTCAAACGTATGAGTATGTACTTCGAATGAAAAAGAAGTATTTAACTTTTGAGCGTCCGATGGACATCTGGGAAATGATGGAACGGTTAAATGTCTTGGTTGACGTTTCTGATCCTGATTT
>JBEEIV010000120.1:0-3029 GCA_041169645.1 Bacteroidota bacterium | reverse complement strand
ATGGCACCAGCAACGGCTGTATACTGCTTGAGCCTTGACTTGTTCTTCTGGGAAAGATTTTTCATTTTTACTAATTTGTGCTAAAAATAATGATTTTCAGTTAAAAATGCATAATAGAATTAATTCTTCAAAAAATTATCAAGAATCATTTCCTGTTCCTCTTGATGTTCCATCATTTCATTGAGATTTAAATAAAGAACCGGTAATTTGGCCTGGCTTTCCATCCACCGTTCAATTTTACCTCGTTCTTGATTGAACTTTTCCCATTTAGGTGTAGATAAAACAGATGCTAACGCTTGCCCATCTTTTAATTCAGAACTAAAATCTTCATCACCCTGTACATACAATAGTTTGTACTGAAAATAATCCGGTAGGTAGGACAAAGAATGGCTAGGAATATAGATGATTTGATCAGATAGTTCCTCCATCCAACTGGCATCGAGGTAGAGGTGATTTGCTTTCTCTTTGTAGGTGTCAGCATCATAAATGGTGTAACCACGTCCTTGAAGGAATGACAAAACGGAAGGTGCATTCCTTTCCACCGCTTCTGTACAAATAATCCGTTCCCCCTTTAATGTTTTAGCTAAAAGAAATGCATGTTCTTTTGCCTTAGCTTCCTGTTTCACCTGATTTTCATAGATTTCTGCTAACCATTTATGTGCTTTTAGGTTGTTTGGCGTCAATTTTAAATTTACTTCAAATGCTTGACAAGCATCCTCAAATAAGCCTTGCCTCACCAATGCTTCACCGAGGTGATAATGGGCTCGGTGAAAAAAGAAATCCAATTCAATGGCAATGAGAAATTCTTCAATTGCCGCGTTAAGCTCACCTTTTCTTAAGAAACAAAGACCCAGTCCATGGTGTGCTCTCGCATGTGAATCATCAATGTTTAACGCTCGAATGAACTGTTTTTCTGCTAAATCAAATTTTTTCCGTTGCAGGAAAATTTGTGCAATATTCAAAGCAAGCTGGTAGTTGTATGGATTCTTATCCTGAATGGCCAATAATTTCGGTAAGGATAAGTGGGGTTTGTTCATGGCAAGTAAGATTAATCCCTCCAAATACGGAAGATACATGGGTTCTTCCATGCCTAATTTGTCGTATGCATCTTCTTGATGATCCGTTTGTTGAATCTTCGTTTTCAGAGATTCTAATACTTCCATTGCTTTGCGGTATTGTCTTTTCGAGACATAAGCAAATGCTAGCCTTTGTCCATATCGTTGAATCTGGCTTTCTTCATAAATTTTTTCGAGTATTTCAATTGCCGGAACAAATTTCCCCGCATTCAATAAATTTCGTGCGAGGTAATATTCGTTCTCGCGTTTTGCTTTTTCGACCTGCATGATTTTGTCGTCATCTAACGCATCGATGTAGCCCAAATCTACTAATTGTTGCAGCGCCTCTTGGGCTGCCCATGGGTCTTCTCTTAACATTGGATCGTGCATTCCGGTTTCCCCCGGGACATTTTCCCAACTTTCAATCCATTCAACTTCCTTCGCTTTTTCAAAACAGCCATGTGCTACTTTTCCTTCCATATCCTTTCCAACGGGTAGACCCATGTGATGCAGCAAAGTTGGCGTAATATCGAGTACACTTAGTCCAGATAACTGGCTCCCACCGCGCTTAATTCCGGGTCCAGCCATCACGAAAATTCCATACGGACTATGCTCAACTGCAGGACCTGCAGGTTCTTTTGGGATGTATAGTGGTCGCTGATGGTCACAGTGAAATCCATGATCAGAAATCAACAGTACGGTAGTATTCTCCTCGTCGATTAGGCTCATCATTCGAGCAAGCATGCGGTCGTGAAACAAGTAAGCCGCTTCAACCACATCTTTATAATCCTCGAAATCTTTCGTGGGAATTTCGGTTCGTCTGGGTGGAAAATAACGCATGGCAATGTGAGAGAAATGATCAATCGCATCATGATAAATAGCCATGAAATCCCATTCTGTATGTTCCATTAAATGGCAAGAAGCACTGTGTATGGTTCCTGCGTTAGCCATGGTTTTTAATACACTCGAAGTCCGAGGATCAGTGCGGAGGGACGGATCCGTTTCAAGATTCGGAATGAATGCCTTGGCTTGCTCAATGTTTATTTGATGTGGATGAATGCGAAATTCTTTTAGAAGATCTGACATCGATTCGGGATGAACGGTGCCTTTTGGCATCTCCCATTCCTCATTTAATGGTTTCGTCGCAATTTGATACAAATTGGATACCATGACTCCATTAATCGGTTCCGCCGGATTACTCGGCCACCATGTTACGACATTGCTTTTATAGCCTTCTTGATTCAAGATGTTCCATATAGCTTTTACCTTTCGGGAGGTGGACGTAACTGGTCGTAGGTTTTCTCCGTCAGGAGTTGGTTCGATGAATCCACCAATTCCATGTTTGTCCGCCCTGAATCCCGTCGCAATACTTGTCCATAGCATCGGTGATAAGGGAGGGTCTAAGGTTTGAAGTTTGCCATGTACTCCTCTGGACATCAATTTGGCGAAGGCGGGCATTTTTCCTTGTTGAACTAGGGGCAGAATGACTTTCCATTCAGCTGCATCCCAACCAATGACCAATACTTTCTTTTTTGAACTCATGGTTCTCTTTTATTGCGATAAAGGGAAGCATCGATGACTTGTTTTAAATGATCAATCGTAGTATCCCATTGACAAAAATCGATTAGTTTCCCTAAACTTTCTTCAGGTTGTGTTACTAAATCTCGGTGATGTACTTCCAGATAAGGAATGTGATTCGCATCGAGAAAACGTTTACTTTTAGTTATGTGCGTTTCATATATTGCTTTGAGCTTTTCTCTTTGGCCCTGTTGATCTTTGCCCAACATCTTTTCTTGCGATGACAAAACCTCATCTAAATCCCGCAACACAAAAATAACCTTGTAGGAAAGTGTTAAATCGATGAAAGTGACCAAAGGGGCAACCACTTTGATGGTTTTTCCATCTGCTTCTTTTAAAAAAGCATTGTTTTTTACAATTCCTTTGACTGCTTCTAGTTCGAAATATCCATTGGGA
>JBEEIV010000119.1:0-5476 GCA_041169645.1 Bacteroidota bacterium | reverse complement strand
AGTAATTTTCCCATCTGAGCACCAAAAAAAATTCCAAGTGGTTCCTTATGGCCATACTTTAGTGCATGTAAGATTTTCTGAATGGGCTTTTCTTTTTCAAAATAAAAGAAGGCAAACGTTCGGTGAATCTCACAACGTCCCCAAAATAATTTATCCATCGAACTTGGTTCCTCATAGGCCTCAAAATAGGTTCGTTGTAATTGCGTCCAGCAAAATGCACAAATGTACTTTTCGTGGCGTGAAATTTCCTGTTGGCATTGTAGGCATAGATTTGGAAAAACCAAGTGCTGAATGCTGTCCAAGTATTGGTAAATGAAAGATTGAATGCGCATTGTTTTTTGGGGGAATTGGCTGAATGTTAATATCAACATTAACGTGTTTAAAAACTCATTGATTGTCGGACGAAAAAAATAAATTTCTCCTGTAATTTTAATGGACTTAATCACATAAGAAATTTATTTCATTTAATCGAGGTTTTTTTAACGAATAGTTATCAAAGGTTGTTAAAAATCGATGTGAATATCTTTCCAAATAGTGTTGAAAATTGCTGAAGGGTTTGTTGGTGAAAGGATTGCGATTTTTGGTGTTAATAACATCGCATAAATGTTAATTTCTTTAGTTGATTTAAGAATGTTTTTTGACAATTTTTGTAGTCTCAAATTTTGCAAGTGTTACGGTTAGATTACCGGACATTTAAGCCGAATGGGAATTACAAAACATTTTACGAGCGAATTGCGTTTGGTTTTCAAAACCAGCGTGATTTTTTCTCCCAAAATGAACGAACTAATTTAAACTGCTTATGACAACATCTTTACGCGAACCTATTCTGGAAGAAAACAAAAGCCGTTTTGTACTATTCCCAATCCAACATGATGATATTTGGAGTTTTTACAAAAAAGCAGAGGCTAGTTTTTGGACAGCAGAAGAAATAGATTTGTCTCCCGATCAAATCGACTGGGAAAACAAATTGAACGACGATGAACGTCACTTCATTAAGCATGTTCTTGCTTTTTTCGCCGCATCGGATGGTATCGTAAACGAAAACCTCGCTGAAAACTTTTTGTCTGAAGTGCAATATACTGAAGCGAAATTTTTCTATGGAAATCAAGTAGCCATGGAGAATATTCATTCAGAAACATATTCGTTGTTGATCGACACCTACATCAAAGACTCCGCAGAGAAAAGTCACCTATTCAATGCCATCGATACGTTAGATTGTGTGAAGAGAAAGGCTGAATGGGCGTTGCGTTGGATTGACAAAGGGTCTTTTGCCGAGCGTTTAGTTGCTTTTGCAGCAGTAGAAGGAATCTTTTTCTCTGGTTCGTTTTGTGCCATCTTCTGGTTGAAAAAACGTGGTTTGATGCCTGGCTTATCGTTCTCGAATGAATTAATTTCTCGAGACGAAGGATTGCATTGCGATTTTGCTTGCTTGTTGTATAACAATCACTTGGTAAACAAATTACCAAAAGAACAAGTGCGCCAAATCATCATGGATGCAGTGGAAATTGAAAAAGAATTTGTGACCGATGCCATTCCAGTGAAACTCATCGGAATGAACAGTGATTTGATGCAACAATACATTGAGTTCGTTGCGGATCGCTTGCTTGTCGAATTAGGCAATGAACGCGTTTACAACACCTCCAATCCATTTGACTTTATGGAAATGATTTCCATTCAAGGAAAAACGAATTTCTTTGAGAAGCGCGTAGGTGAATACCAGAAAGCAGGCGTTTTAGCAGGAAAAGAGAACCAAACGTTTAGTTTAAACGAAGAATTTTAATTAAATAAATTACGGAAATACGATGTACGTAGTAAAAAGAGACGGAAGAAAAGAAGCAGTGAAATTTGATAAAATCACTGCCCGCATTATTAAAATGTGTTACGGATTAGATCCATTGGTTTCTCCGGAAGCCGTGGCAATGAAGGTTATCGAAGGAATTTATGACGGAGTTTCGACTTCCGATTTAGACAACCTTGCTGCCGAAGTAGCTGCTGCCAAGACCATTGATCACCCAGATTACGCTTTGTTGGCATCGCGCATCGCTGTTTCAAATCTTCACAAGGAAACTAAAAAAACTTTTTCTGAAGTCATTGAAGATTTGCATTTGTACATTGATCCAAAAACAAACCAAAATGCATCTTTGGTTGCAGATGATGTATATGCTATCATTCAAGAAAACAAAGAAGCACTTGATTCAAGTATTATTTACGATCGTGACTTCCGCTACGATTACTTTGGTTTCAAAACGTTGACGCGCTCTTATTTAATGCGATTGAACGGGAAAATCGCTGAACGTCCACAACAAATGTTGATGCGCGTTGCAGTTGGTATTCACAAACACGACATTGCTTCGGCAATTAAAACGTATAATTTAATGTCTGAAGGCTGGTTCACACACGCTACGCCTACTCTTTTCAACGCAGGAACTCCAAAACCTCAAATGTCATCTTGTTTTCTTTTAACCATGAAAGAAGATAGCATCGAAGGAATTTATGACACCTTAAAATCGTGTGCTCAAATTTCTCAGTCTGCAGGTGGAATTGGATTAGCTATTCACGATATTCGTGCTACTGGTTCATACATCAAAGGAACAAACGGAACGTCGAACGGTATTGTACCTATGCTACGTGTATTCAATGATACTGCTCGATACGTTGACCAAGGTGGTGGAAAAAGAAAAGGATCCTTTGCCATGTACATTGAGCCTTGGCATGCAGATGTGTTTGACTTCTTAGATTTGAAAAAGAATCACGGAAAAGAAGAACAACGTGCGCGCGACTTATTTTACGCTTTGTGGATTCCAGATTTATTCATGAAACGCGTGAAAGAAAATGGAGATTGGACGTTAATGTGTCCTCACGAATGTCCAGGTCTTTCTGATACGCACAGTGCCGAATTTGAAGCACTTTATACGAAGTATGAAAAAGAAGGGAAAGGACGCAAAACCATCAAAGCTCAAGACCTTTGGTTTAAAATCCTCGAGTCTCAAATCGAAACTGGAACACCATATATGTTGTACAAAGATGCGGCAAATGCTAAATCTAATCAGCAGAATCTGGGTACCATCAAGTCTTCTAACTTGTGTACAGAAATCATCGAATATACCGCTCCTGATGAAGTAGCTGTATGTAATTTGGCTTCTATTGCGCTTCCAAAATATGTAACAGAGGAAGGTTCGTTTGACCACGATAAATTATTTGAAGTTACGTATCAAGCAACATTGAACTTGAACCGCATTATCGATGAAAATTTCTACCCAGTTGAGGCGGCAAAAAATTCAAACTTACGTCACCGTCCAATCGGACTTGGTGTTCAAGGTTTAGCAGATGCATTCATTATGATGGGCTTGCCTTTTGAGTCAGATGAAGCACGAGCATTGAACCGCGAAGTGTTTGAAACTATCTATTTCGCATCCATGAGCGCTTCTAAAGACTTGGCAAAAGTAGAAGGTCCCTACGAAACGATTAAAGGTTCGCCTGTTTCTAAAGGTATTTTCCAATTTGATATGTGGGGTGTTACTCCAACAAATCGTTGGGAGTGGGATGTGCTGAAAGAAGAAGTAAAAAAATACGGGGTGAGAAACTCCTTGTTGTTAGCGCCAATGCCTACAGCTTCAACTGCTCAAATTCTTGGAAATAATGAGTGTTTCGAACCATATACTTCGAACATTTATACGCGTCGCGTTCTTTCTGGAGAATTCATTATTGTGAACAAGCATTTATTGAAGGACTTAGTTCGCGAAGGACTTTGGAATAAAGACATGCGTCAAAAAATCATGACGGCGAATGGTTCCATTCAAAACATTAATGAAATCCCTCAACGCTTAAAGGACTTATATAAAACAGCTTGGGAAATTTCACAAAAAGCGATCATCGATCAAGCTGCGGATAGAGGGGCATATATTTGTCAAAGTCAATCGTTGAACATTTTCATGGAAAACGCAAACTTTGGAAAATTAACTTCCATGCACTTCTATGGTTGGGAGAAAGGATTGAAAACGGGAATGTACTACCTGCGAACAAAAGCAGCTACCGACGCCATCAAATTTACCGTGGAAAAAACAGTTGTAGAAGAACCAACAGCAAAATCTTTGGAAGAACAAGCAGCTGCAATCGCATGCTCTTTAGACAACCCAGAAAGCTGTGAAATGTGTTCTGGATAGAAGCAACGTTAGTTGGTTATATCTAGAACGTAAATTCACGAGCTTGTCTCGCTACATGTGTTCTGGATAGAAGCAACGTTAGTTGGTTATATCTAGAACGTAAATTCACGAGCTTGTCTTATAACGATATTAAAAATAAGGCATCCGTCTTAGTGGTAAAAAAGCCCCGTTTGATAACGGGGTTTTTTCGTGTTAAGACCCATAAAGATTATGAAATGCGCGTAAGAATTAAAGCATAAATCGAAAAAATTACACTAATTTTGCGCTTTCTTTTACACCTCATGACAGATTTAAAAAACATTAAAAGCGCCTTAATTTCAGTCTATTACAAAGATGGATTGGAGGAGATTGTACGCGAATTACATCAACACGAAGTAATCATTTATTCCACCGGTGGAACCTTGACCTTCATCCAAAATTTAGGAATTCCTGTGATTTCCGTTGAAGATCTTACTGGATTTCCAGAAATTTTAGGTGGCAGGGTAAAAACCTTACATCCAACTGTCTTTGGTGGGATTCTGAACCGTCGTTCCTTATTAGAAGACCAAGAAGCCATTCACAAACATGGCATTCCTTCGATTGATTTAGTCATCGTTGATTTGTATCCTTTCGAAGAAACCCTGGCATCCGGCGCAAAACATGAGGATATCATTGAAAAAATTGACATTGGTGGGATTTCACTGATACGAGCAGCAGCCAAAAATTTTCAAGACGTTGTTATTATTCCTTCCGTAAAAAGCTACGCATCTTTTCTAGAAATCATCCGATCCCAAAAAGGAGCGACGAATTTAGAACAAAGACAACATTTTGCAGGAGAAGCTTTTCATGTTTCTTCTCATTACGACACGCTCATTCACCAGTATTTTGTACAAAATGAACGTCCGTACCTCAAAGTTAGCATTGAAAAAAATGAGGTGTTACGATATGGTGAGAATCCACATCAAAAAGGACAATTCTTCGGTGATTTAGATGCTTTGTTTGATAAATTACATGGAAAAGAACTTTCCTACAACAACTTGTTAGACGTAGATGCTGCAGTAAATTTATTACAAGAATTCAAAAACGATGGGCCTACCTTTGGTATTTTAAAACACAACAATGCCTGTGGTTTAGCAACACGTTCAACACTAAAAGAAGCATATGAAGTTGCTTTGGCAGCTGATCCAGTAAGTGCTTTCGGAGGAATTTTGATTTCCAATGAAAAAATCGATCTTGACACTGCAACTCTCATCAATGAATTGTTTTGTGAAGTGCTCATCGCTCCTTCATATGACGAAACTGCGCTTACTTTGTTAAAAAGTAAAAAAAACCGC
>JBEEIV010000118.1:0-4570 GCA_041169645.1 Bacteroidota bacterium | reverse complement strand
GTACTCGTTTTTACCACACTTTTTCTTGGTTTTCTGAATTCGGTTCAGTCTCAAACGATTGTGCGTGGAATTTCCAACTGGAAAAGCGAAGAAATCCGAGCCTACCGCGTAGCGGATTACATCAGCGAAGCAGAAATAGAAATTGGAAGAGCCAAGGTTGATTCCAATGCTATTTTTCAATTCAATTTCGTGAATGACCAAATTGAAAAAGTCATTCTCCGTGGTGCGAATTATTTTGCTTGGCTTTACATTCAACCCAAAACTACTTATTTCATTGAATTGCCAGAGCCGGAGGAATTTGTGAGTTCACTCGAAAGAAACAAAGAAGTTGAAATGCTCTTTTTTCGCTTGGACACAAATGATGTCAACTATGAAATCCTTGGATTCGAGGCGTGGATGGACGAAAGCATTGCAGATATTTATCAATTAAAAGACATTCATCCGGAACAATTCATTGCGAAAGTAAGGTCCTTCAAACAAGAAACATTAACGGTTTATTCCGAACAAAAATCCCAATTCTTTTTTGATTACCTAAAATACAGTGTCGGAATAACGGTCGATAATTTCAACATCCTTGGTGGACCATCGAAACAAGATAAATTCGAATTTTACCTTAGTGAAGACAGCATCCTTTATAAGAACCCAAAATACGTTGAGTTCGCCTCGTTATTTTATGAAAAATACATCTTTCAGTTAGAAAAGGAAACCAAGAAAAAGGTTGAAAGCGCATTGTATGATGCTGCTTTAGCACCGTTGACTGATGCATTGGCCGAGGAACCTTACATTCAAACAAAACAACGCGCAGAATTCGTCGTTTTACTGATGTGTAAGGAAGCATTTTACCAAGGATACTTAGATAAATACGTTGTATTTCAATTGCTTCAATCCATGCGAAAGGAAAGTTCATATGCCGAACACCGGGATATTGCTAACGAATTATTATCCTTATTTCAGTTGATGCAAATAGGTATGAAAGCTCCGAATTACATTCTTTCCGATAAAAAAACATTTTACAATTATGAGGGAAAATGGATTTACCTCCATGTGTTTAATCCTTCAGTTGAACGATGCGTGAGTGAAATTGCTGCACTGAAAAAACTCCAATTGAAATATGGCAACGATTTTCAATTCATCACCATTTATCCTAAAAACAATGCTTATACAAAAACGGAACAACGGAACCTGGATGCCATCACTTGGGATAAATTCTCTCTCGACATGGACCATGAAATCTGGAAAAGTTTACAATTGACAAGTTTCCCGATGTATGCCTTATTTGATCCAAATTTACTCTTACATGCATCTCCGGAATTGAGTCCAACTCCCAATTTAAAATACTAAACCATCGAGATTTTATTTCTAGAAAACAAGCGACCGTAATTACCTACGGTAGAAGCCCCAGAAAGCTCCCATGGCTCCGCCAAATAAATGTGCGAAATGTGAGATTTGACTTTCGTGCAGTGAAGACATGATTTCCATCCCTACGTATAAAACCACTACAAGAATAAACGTTAACGGTATTTCCCTATTGCGAATCGTTAACAAAGTAGAAAGCACGATGTACATAAAAACCAATCCACTGAATCCCATCAGGTGACTATCCCATAGTAAGGCATGCAACAATCCCGTCACAACGGCCGTAATGGCGCTCAGCAACAAAAACCGCTTTGTTCCATATTTCAACTCAATGATTGGACCCAAAATCAGTAATAAGGACATATTCCCTAGAAGATGGTCAAAAGATGCGTGTCCAAAAACATAAGTCAACAAGCTGAGGTACCAAGTCCCACTTGAAAATTGCGCGTCACCGTTTAAAATGACAAGTGAACGAAATGCTCCTACAGGAACATTCATCACAATAAAACTACCTAGCACACACAATAGCGCTAGGTATAAAGTTCCTTTTGATTGAAAAGTTATTTTCATTTTAATCTACTTTAGCACTTAATCCCTGATTCAACAAACGCAAACACATCGTTTGCACTTCGTCAAATGAACCGGTTTTTACCAAACATTTTCCATTCGTGTGTACAATCCATGCACATTGTTCAGCTTGAACCATATCGTGCTTACAAATTTTCATCAGACACGTAATGACATGATCAAATGAATTGACATCATCATTAAAAAGGATGAGTCCTCTTTCTTCATCTGTATGCTCTTTGCGTTGAACGCGTTCTTTTGGGGCAACTGCACTCATTTATTTCGATTTATTGGTCCATGTAAATTGTTGTGAAACAGCAGAAATCCATTCAGCTTGTTCTTGATCCTGCGGATAGAATACCAATTGATATGCATCTTGGTTCTTTTTCACCTCGTAACTAATGGATTGGTGTAACAACCAATCATATGCTTCACTTCGCAAGTTCGTCATCTCAAAAGTCATCGCTGGAATACGTGATATACGATCTGAAAATCTTTTCATATCAGACAAATACAGTTGTTGATGCACACTGATGTCTTCCAACTTAAATTTTGCTGAAATAATTCTGTTTTTTTCTGGCTGATAGGTAAATGTTCCTACACGATTCAATCGCGTCAATTGACTTAAATACGTTTCTTCGTCTACCTTGAGTTCATATTGAACCATGGAATCAACTTTGACAATTGGTTTCATTTCAGGAATGTCGATTTTTTGAACCACTTCGCTTGGTTGGTTGATCGTTTGATTTGGCGATTGATCACCCCGTTTTTTTGGTGTAATTCCGGATGCCAATAATTGATTCGCTTCTCCGATGGAAATGCGTTTCCCTCGGTAATATGCCACAACATATGCATCTGGAATGCCTTTTGCGACTACTTCATTCTTTCTTTTTCTAGCCTCATCAAAATTGAGGAATTCCCCGGATGAATATCGGAATTGACCTTTTTCCGTTTTTGTCACTAACAATTCATTGATCCCTTTGATGTTATCCCCGTTTATCGCCTTATTATAGACAGCTACTTGTACGGTGTAATATAAATCCATATTTCCTTCCGTGCTATTTGGGTCGACCGTAGTTGGAACGACCGTATTTACAACATTTGGAAGCACTTGCGACGCTCTATTCGGCATTAGTTGGTTTACGGCCAATTGCAATTCTTCGGAGGACTTTTTGCGACACGTTCCGTTTTGCTCCATTAATTTTCCTTGATTGTATGTGATTCGTTTTCCATCACAATACGCAACGATGAACGCATCCGCATAACCAAAACCACGTATCATGGTTCGGGCCTCAAGCGCATCTTTTGCACCATTAAAGTAACCAGCCATGTAACACGTTAATCCATTGTTCAATACTTCACCGGAAACTGGTCCAAATTCTCTAAATAATTGATTTGGAACTGGCTTACGAAAAGCACCAACTTGTATTCGATAAATCAATCCATCTGGAAGGGGCACATTTACTGGATGAGCAGGAAAAACTTGATTGAGGTTCGTCGTAGGCGTTACTGAAAAAGGACTTGCCGTCGGTTGCGTACTGGTTACATTTGATCTTGTCTTTCCTACTATCTGATGTTGCACCATCCATTCAAAATCTGCTTGGTGTTCACTTTGCTCTAAAATGGAGAAGTCATTTTCTAATTCAGACTTTACTGTTTTTTCTCTACTCACGTAAAATTCATGTTGTGCAGCAAGTTCTCGTAGCTCGTCGATTTGAATTTCATTCGAATTGGAAAGGAGGTTCCGAATGCTATCCGCCATCAAAATGCGTTTGGTTCTCAACTCACTTAACGCTTGTTCTTTTTCGTATAATTCGACACGCCTTTTAACATACGTGAGGTAAGCATCCATTTCACTTAACTCGACCATGTTTGTAGGTTCTTCTATTGAAATAGGCACGGCTAATTCACGCCCATTCACTTCATTTTCATTACGCCCTCCAGATGGAAATTGGATTTGTTCCAATTGAGCTAATTCCGCCTCCATCACAGATTTTCTCGTTGGATTTGTTTCTGTAACAAGTGCATTCGAAAGGGATTGCTTGCGCACGTTGATTGCTTCTTCGTTGATACTTTGAGCCTCCTGATTCATGCGGGTCAGACTTGGGAATTCCGCTTCGATTTCTTGTAAAGATTCTTGAATTGCCTGCTGACGCTTGAGAACAATCAATTCCGACTCCATTTCCTGTACGAGTTGTTCCCTTTCGGATGATGGTACATTAGGATTTTGACCACTCCTCAGCTCGTTTAGCTGTTTTTCCATGGACTCGATTTGTGGAGTTGATTCAATGTTACTCATGGAAATAACGGATTTTACGGCTGTGTTTTGTCCATTTTCCGTCGAACCATTTGTCGCTGTTTCTGGCGTGCGCTCCGTTGGACTCACATTATTCTCCGTGCTCGTAACGTTTTCCGTCGCACCATTGGTCGCAGTTTCTGTGGTACGCTCCGTTGAACTCACATTGTTCTCCGTGCTCGTAACGTTTTCCGTCGCACCATTGGTCGCAGTTTCTGAGGTACGCTCCGTTGGACTCACATTATTCTCCGTGCTTGTAACGTTTTCCGTCGCACCATTGGTCGCAGTTTCTGAGGTACGCTCCGTTGAACTCACAGTATTCTCTGTGCTCGAAACGTTTTCAGTCGAACC
>JBEEIV010000117.1:0-5931 GCA_041169645.1 Bacteroidota bacterium | reverse complement strand
TGGATGATGCGCGACTACCGGGCCAATGTGAATTCTAGGAAAAATAGTGTCCATTTAAAATCCACGAGCGCATACTATAATTCATTGCGCTGGATTCAATTTGAACAACGCATAGCGTCCTTTCAAAAACAGCATCCAAATCACGTACTAATTGTACGTTATGAAGACCTCGTTCAAGCCCCAGACCACTGGTTAATCAAGGTGTGTGAGTTTCTTGAAATACCAGTAAAATTGGAAACGCAAGAGGCCTTGGCGCCATATCAAGCCTTATTTCAACGCGAAGTAAAAACCCAATACGAAAAAGCCGAGCGCATGAAAAAACGCTTTGGTGATTTATCCAAACCTATACATACAGCCGCAGTTGAATCGTGGAAAGCAGGATTAAGCACTCAGGAAATTGAGGTGTGCGAAGTCATTGCTGGGAAACAGGGAAGAACCTACGGCTATCACACCACATTGACAATTCCTATTGCCAAACGGTGTTGGATTCTTGCTTTAGCAATGCCCTATGCTGTAAAAATAAGCCTAGAACGAGCAAAAGATGCGCTATTTAATCGCTTACCTATTCGTCTAAAAGTTATTTATTTTGAGCGTTGGGTGCTACGAATCGACAAAAAACGTATGAATCATGTGGCGTAGCGAAGAATTAGATTCCATACCCATTCATTTTATACTTTGTACGGAACGAACGGGGTCCTCTTTGCTTGCGACCATGTTGAATATGAATTCCTCATTGATTGTTGCATCGGAAGAACCGTTTGCCTTATATTTTTCAGGTAAGTACGGAAAAATAAGCGACTGGAATGAAAGACCAATTAAGGCCTATGTGGATGACTTCTTTAGCCTTTTTGAAAAGAATGCCGCCTTGTATTTTGAGCACAAAGAGCATTTTACTCAATGCCTTTTGGACCATATATCTATCTTGAACTATGATCGCTTAATCAAGTTAACTTATTTGAATTTCTATGATAGCGAAATAAAAAACAAGGATTCCATCAAGGTTATTCTTGACAAACAGATGAAGTATGTGTTTCATAAGGAGGAAATTACGCGATTATTTCCCAGTGCATCATTTTTGATTTTAACACGAAACGTCTTAGCGAATATTGAAGCGAAAAGTCGAAGAGGCATTGATTTTTTTAGTCACCCCTATTATTTGAGTAATGTTTGGAAACTTACCTACGATGAGGCCTTAGGTTTTCCTGAAACTCAAATCTTACCCTTTGAATCGTTCATTTCTAACCCTGAATCCGCACTGAGGACCTTGAATACAATTTGGGGCGTTTCATTTGAATCTTCACAATTGAATTATCAAATAGGATTTAGCGCATTAATAGCACATCGCAAGCATTTACTGTCTCCTCAATACATTGAAAAAATTAGCGATTTTCACCGAGGAATATTAGATACATCTCCACGCTCAAAACAACGAACTGCTAACCCCTTGTCTGAAAAACATCAAGCAGTCATTCTAAAACAAACGAGCGAAACAAGTAAAAAGCTTGGATATGCTACCCCATCAACCCCAATAAAACTTAATCTTTGGGATTTTTTAAGCTGGACCTTTTACCGAATACTCGCACTGTTATTCCGTCCGTATTTATGGAGAGCATATCGACTCGTGCCACTCAAATTAAAATGCATCATTAGACGAAGGAAAAAGGAATACGCTCCGTAAGTTTTGGAACTTTTATTACATTCGTCTTGTTAATATACTAATGAATCGCATCCTTATATTTCTTCTATTAATCTTAGTTTCAAGCCAGAGCTTCGCGGAAGAGCCTATACGCATATTATTCATAGGTAATTCCTATACCTACCGAAATCACATGCCGCGCATGTTCATGAAAATCGCCAAGGCAAATGGAAAGCAGGTGGAAGTAAATTGGTGTGTTAAAGGAAAAACCTCGTTCTACCGACACTCTTTGCGAAAGAAAGTGTATCAGGCCATCCAATGGAAGAAATGGGATTACGTGGTACTGCAAGGATCGAGTAGAGATATGTTAAAAGATAGTATAACTTACCATGAGAAAACCTTGCCAGGATTGAATAAAATTGTTTCGACAATAAAACGAAATAACAACAAAACTAAACTTGTTTTTTTTATGACTTGGGCCTATAAAAAAGGGTATCCGAAATTTGCTTACTCCAATACGCATTACAAAATGATTCGAAGAATCTCGGCAAAATATAAAGCACTTGCCATTGATTTCGATGCCTTACTATCACCGGTGGGCTTAGTATTTGAAAAACTTTATTTCAAGCATCACATTAAAACATTATATAAACCTGACAATGGACATCCAAGTCCACTAGGTTCCTATGCTGCCGCCTGTAGTTTTTATTCGGTAATTTTTAAGGAACGGGTTAGCCACACGCCTCAAGCGTATTTAAAGATTAAAAAGCATAACGAGGTAGAATCCTTAGTATGGAAATACACTCAAAGCCTGAAATAATTACATTATTTTTCGGTACTTGATTCGTTTCGGGCCACTATCACCCAAGCGTTTCTTTTTGTTTTCCTCGTATTCAGAGTAGGAACCTTCGAACCAATAAACCTGAGAATCTCCTTCAAATGCCAAGATGTGCGTACAAATACGATCCAAGAACCAACGGTCGTGAGAAATAACCACGGCACATCCCGCAAAGCGCTCAATACCTTCTTCTAAAGCGCGTAAGGTATTCACATCGATATCATTTGTTGGCTCATCCAATAACAACACGTTGGCTTCAATCATTAAGGTCATCGCCAAATGCAATCGATTTCGTTCCCCACCGGAAAGCACACCAACTTTTTTATTTTGATCCGAACCGTTAAAGTTAAACTTTGAAAGGTACGCTCTGGCATTGATTTTTTGATTGCCAATTTCAATAAACTCTAGACCATTCGAAACGACGTCATACACCGATTTATTTGGATCTAAGGATTTATGGTTCTGATCAACATACCCCAATTTCACAGTTTCGCCGACTTTAAATTCTCCGCTATCCGGCATCAGTTCTTCCATAATCATTTTGAATATGGTCGTTTTTCCCGCACCGTTTGGCCCAATGATTCCAACAATTCCGGCTGGCGGCAGGGAGAAATTTAAATCATCGTATAGCAATTTATCTCCAAAGCTCTTACCAACATGGATCGCTTCAATCACATTGTTCCCAAGGCGCGGACCATTCGGGATCGGAATCTCGAGTGTTGCTTCTTTTTCTTTGCCGTCTTCGGAGAGCATCTTTTCATAATTCTGAAGCCTAGCTTTCGATTTTGCCTGACGTGCCTTTGGATTCATTCGGACCCATTCTAATTCTTGCGCAAGCATCCGTTGACGCTTAGATTCGGTCTTTTCCTCCTCTTTTAATCGTTTCCCTTTCTGTTCAAGCCAGGAGCTGTAGTTTCCTTTCCATGGAATCCCCTCTCCCCGATCCAATTCCAAAATCCAACCCGCTACGTTATCCAAGAAATACCGGTCGTGGGTTACCGCAATTACGGTACCTTGATATTGTTGTAAATGTTGTTCTAACCAATCAATTGATTCCGCATCCAAGTGGTTAGTTGGCTCATCTAACAAGAGTACATCCGGATTTTGAAGCAAGAGTCGACAAAGGGCTACACGACGTTTTTCTCCACCTGAAAGTGAAGCGATTGCTTGGTCATCGGGCGGACAACGCAAGGCATCCATAGCGCGTTCGATTTTATTATCTAATTCCCATGCATCAAGCGCATCAATCTTATCTTGAACTTCGCCTTGACGAGCGATTAACTTATCCATTTTATCTGGATCATTCATCACTTCCTCATCCATGAACGCGTTGTTAATGTCTTCATACTCCTTGAGCACATCAACAATTTCTTTTGCACCCTCAAGTACAATTTCTTTGACCGTTTTATTTGGATCCAACTCAGGTTCCTGCGGAAGATACCCGACACTATACCCCGGAGAGAAAACAACGTCTCCTTGGTAAGATTGATCGAGACCAGCAATAATTTTCATTACGGTAGATTTTCCTGCACCGTTCAATCCAATGATACCGATTTTGGCACCATAGAAAAAACTGAGGTAAATGTTTTTAATGATTTGTTTTCCTTGTGGGGTCGACTTAGACACGCCCACCATGGAGAAAATAATTTTCTTATCGTCTGACATAAAGCTATGAATTAATTCTTATAAATTTTTGGGGTAAAAAGCCCCCATTTTGCTAAGCGATATCCGATACTCACACCAATCACACCGAAACCATATTTCATGGAGCGTGAAAAATTGATGGATGAGGCTTCTTCAAAATACTTGGTCGGACACGTTACTTCGCCTATTTCGTATCCTGCATAAAACAACTGCGCTAACATTTGATTATCAAAGATAAAGTCGTCCGAATTCAATTCGATATCGATTTTCGAGAAAACCTCTTTGGCGAATGCACGATACCCAGAATGATATTCAGAGAGTTTTTGACTCATGAGGATGTTTTGACCGAGTGTTAAAAATCGATTTGCAATGTATTTATACATGGGCATTCCTCCCTTAAGCGCTCCCTTTCCTAAAATCCGTGAACCAAGTACAACGGGATAGACATCAAAGGCAATAATTGCAGCAATGGCATGAATCAACTTCGGAGTGTACTGATAATCAGGGTGAAGCATGATAACAATATCCGCATCGAGTTCAAGCGCCTTTCGATAGCAAGATTTCTGATTACCACCATAGCCTCGATTGTTTTCATGACGAATCACATGCTGAATACCTAATTTTTTAGCCAATTCTGAGGTGTGATCTCTGCTGGCATCATCCACTAAAACCACTTCATCTACAATGTCAAATGGAATCTCGTTGTAGGTCATTTCGAGGGTCTCTGCGGCATTATACGCCGGAAGCACAATGCAAATGCGTTTTTGATTTAACATGTGGCAAAGGTACGCAGAAATCCATATAAAAAGCGTTGAAAAAGTGTTCAAAACCTCTAAAAAATCAACGATTTCACGAATGAATTAAAATCAAATAAAAAGTAACTTTGCTACTTGAATTTGTCTACCTTGGAATTACCAGAGAAAGTAAAAGGAATTTTTGCCGCGTATTTAGAGCAGAATGGTCACAGAAAGACCCCTGAACGCTTCGCAATACTCAATGAAATTTATACCTATGAAGGGCATTTTGACATTGAGACCTTGTACTTTAAAATGAAAGCGGACAATTACCGTGTATCAAGAGCGACACTTTACAATACGATTGAATTGCTGTTGGCCTGTAACCTAGTACGTAAACACCAATTCGGAAAGGCGATGGCGCAATATGAAAAGGCGCATGGGTCAAAACAGCACGACCATATTATCTTGACTGATTCGGGCGAAGTTATTGAGTTTTGCGATCCAAGGATACAACAAATCAAGGCAACCATTGAAGATATTTTTGGGGTAGAAATCCAACACCATTCGCTCTATTTTTACGGAATTAAAAACAAAGAAAATGATTGATTATTTCATTTCGAACGGTGAGAACACCACCTGCATTACCTTAGAAGGAAAATTACTTTCCGATGCGGATTTAAAAGCAGTATCTACGGAAATCGAAAAATTACAGAACTGGAATATTATTCTAGACTTAAAAGACCTTACCCATGTAAATTCCAGTGGGATTGCGTTTATGGTGAGAATTTTAACCAGGTCGCGTGTTAACGGGGGCGATGCAGTGATTGCCCAAGTTAATTCCAACCTTAAAAAACTATTTGACATAACTAAAATGCATGAGGTGTTCGCAATTTATGAGACCACCGAAGATGCAACTAATCATTTTAATCAATAATTATGAAAGTGGATGTGCTGTTAGGCCTTCAATGGGGCGATGAAGGAAAAGGTAAAGTAGTTGACGTACTAACCCCAACATATGATATCATTGCTCGATTTCAAGGAGGACCAAATGCTGGTCACACCCTAGAATTCGAAGG
>JBEEIV010000116.1:0-5112 GCA_041169645.1 Bacteroidota bacterium | reverse complement strand
TGCTTTTCCAGCTAAAACTTGAGCAAGTGCTTTGTTGAAACTGTTATCAGAAAACGACGCATCAGCAGCAGCGTATTTTGCTTCCATGATATTCAAAATACCTTGGTTGTAGCTCACGGCTGTTTTTTGGCTAGCATCACCTTTTGCATCGAATGCAGATTTTGCTTGACCAATCAATTTTTTTGCGTTTGCACGATTACCATCTAAAATCGCGATGGCAGCTAAGTTATTTTTCGTTATTCCGTTATCTTTCAGTGAACCAGCTTTCTCGAAAGAACTTTTTGCTTCAGCTGTTTTATTCAATTGGAAACGTGCTGCACCCAAGTTTGTGTGCGTACGGTAATCACTTGCGAAATTAGTTGCTGCAATTCCGTATATGCGAGCTTTTTCATTTAGGTCTGATGTTAATTTGTTTGCAGTAAACAATAATTCTTCTACAGACAATGCGTTTGGATTATTGCTTGCTGCCGCTTTTAATTCTTCATCTGTTAGCCCATACTCTGTATACTTCACAACAACCATTGCACGTCGGATTTTAGGGAAAACGTCCTTGTCCAACTCAGTATATGATTTACCCAAGTTGATCATTTCTGTTTCGCGTTTCTCCAAATCTTTGGTCATTTCCAAGATGCGAATGAACAAATTTTTATCTGCTTCAGGAATAGTCGTTGAAGCGGCTAACTGTGTTTTGAATCCTTCAAAATCTTCTCCGTACTTGTTCAATTTGTACATGTTCGTATCAGTGAACGCAGTCAATTTTGCTTTTTTCATCAAAGCAATAATGGCAGTTCTTGTTGTTTTGGTACGGTCATATGATAGGTTATCGTTTTTAGACACTTCGCCATCTGGTGATGCATACCCATTGATTTCAATAGAATTGATTTTGATTTTTGGATTGGATTGAGCTGCTTGAACCCAAGCCACTAATCCTGCAACATCCACATCCGTTAATTCATTTGCACGAACATCGGATTTTCCTTTCTCGAAATTAAATGTTGCTTCTGTTGTTTTGTTGAATTGACGCACCAACGCATCCTCTTCGTATAGCACTTTAAACGTTTTATTTACGAGGTATGGTGTAATAATGGTTGCATCGGCAATTTTAACCTCTGGAAGCGCATCTTTTTCTTTCGTTTGTTTGTAGATTTTACCCGTTACAACCAAATCAGCTGCCTCCATCTCCGGAAGGTAAGGAACCGTAGTTTCGAATGTTGCCGTTCCTCCATTTTTAAAGTTAATGGTTGTCCCGTTCTCAGTAACGCTCTCACCATTTACGTACCAAGTACCGATAGCATATGAACCTAATTTAGGTGTGATTTCTGCTTTCGCTTTCTTTTGAATTCCTTTTTCAGGGACGTTGACGGTGATAGCGATTTTAACACTATCTCCATGCATTTCGAGTGGATTTGGACTAACACTGTAGGTCACGTCTTTAACCAAATCGCATGATGCTAAAAACATCATTCCTGAACCTAAATAGAACAAATTACTTAAACGGAATAACTTCATAACTGAGTTTTTAATTTTTACAAATGTATGAAAGATTTTAGTATTTCGAAAATCAACAAATTAGTATGAAATGAATTCATAAAAAACATCTTTTTGCGTGCAAATTTCAAGCAAGGGTTTCATTACAAATGTCCTTGTTTTGAAATGTGGGTGAGGAACAATTAAATCGCTTGTCTCGATTCGTTCGTCATGGTAAAAAATAAGGTCTAGATCGATGCAGCGATCTTCGTAAGTTGTTTGATTTTTTATTCTTCCTAATTGCTGTTCTATGTTTTTTAATTTTGCTAGTAACTGATGTGGAGAAAGTCTAGTGTAACATGTTAGACACGCATTCAAAAAGCTATTTTCAGACTCGAAACCCCAGGGTTCTGATTCTAAGAATTGCGACACGCGGTCTATTTTTCCAATGTTGGATTCAATTTCTTTTAGTGCTAGTCTCAGATTCTCGGTTTTGTCTCCTAGGTTGGATCCAAGCGCGATAACCACATGTTTTTCTTTTATTTCTTCCATTCGAAATGCTGTACCAATTCCATGAGGTCTTTTTTCAAATAATCCAAAGTTGGACGCAAAGAATCGTAATTTGGTCTACAATTCAACAGAACTTCCGCTCGTACAAAATGAGTACTAGAGTCAGTTAGATAAAATTGAAAATTGGTAGCGACGTTTCCTTTCAATTCGAAGAAAGTTCCAAAAACGCGTTTTGACGGTTGAACAATTTGTTCGTAGTTGATTTTGTCTGCCTTGATTTTATGTTCGTCTACTTTGTCGTTCGCAAAATTGATGATTTGAGCAAGGGAATCTTTACTTGGTAGGTTTAAATAATACAAAAACAACGTACCATTTAATGGACCAAGGTCAATGGATTCAACACAATAATTGGATTGTGGTCGTTCGATATTTGAAGGATTGTAAACATTTGAAAGTTTCATGGAATATGGACAATCACTCGTGTACATGCGGTAACTATGTTCCGGTAGATTCATCCTTAAATACGTCGATGGCTTTGGAACGGGGCTTTCATCTGAACAAGCCACAAAAATTAAAACACATAAAAGAAAAAATGCGGTCACATAATTTTTCATGGTAACTTAATTTTAATGGTTTTCATTCGTTTTTTGTCAGACGATTCTACGATAAATTTAACCTCCTCAATCAGTACGTATTCATTGTTTTTCAAAATACGACCTGTATTTTCCAGTACTAATCCACCAATGGTTTCCGCCTCTCCTTTCACAGCTTCAAAAATACTTTCATAGGATTCACCGATTACCTTGTAAAAATCGTTTAAGGAAGTTCTACCCTCAAAAATAAAGGTGTTTTCATCTAATTTCGTATAGGCAATTTCATGGTCATCAAATTCGTCCGTAATGTCACCCACAATTTCCTCTAGGATATCTTCCAGCGTAACGATTCCACTTGCTCCGCCGTATTCGTCGACCACAATAGCCATGTGCATGCGCATGTTTCTGAATTCTTGTAATAAATCGTTGATTTTTTTGTTTTCTGGAATGAAAAATGGTTTTCGAATAATGGATTTCCAATCAAAATACGAAGTTTCGTTTAAATGCGGTAATAAATCTTTGATGTAAAGAATTCCTACGATGTTATCAGGAGAATCTTCAAAAATGGGCATGCGGGAGTAACCAGCTTCCAAGACGGTTTGCATCACTTCCTCAAAGCTAGATTCTGCATCGATTGCTTCTACCTCAATTCTTGGAGACATGATTTGACTCGCTTCTGTTTTTCCAAATTTAACAATACCCTCAAGGATTTTGTGGTCTTCTTCAGAACTCGAATCTTCTTTGGTTAATGCAAGCGCTTGCTCCAATTCATCTTGGTTTACTTTTAAGGAACCCTTTGATCTTTTCTGTATGAAATTGGTTCCCTTCACCAGAGCGATTTTCAACCAAGAAACGGGTGGGATTACGCTCAGGAAATAGAGTGGGTAAGACATCCATCGCACGACTACCATGTTGTTTCTTGCCGCAAATATTTTCGGAACGACCTCTCCGAGCAACAAGATTAAAAAGGTAATACCCACAACTTCTAAAAGGAATCTTTTTAGTTCGGTTCCTACCTGCGGGGGATAAACATCATTCAGAATAAAAGTAGAAAGTATAACAATTCCAACATTCACAAAGTTGTTCGTGATGAGAATGGTCGCAAGAAGCTCTTTTGGTTTGGAAAGCAGGTTTAAAATGAGTTTTGATCTTGGACTGTTGTCTTTTTTCAAGTCTTCATTGTCAGAAGGGCGCAAGGAAAAATACGCACTTTCGGAACTAGACATAAGTGCTGAAATGAACAGTAAAACCGCAATGCAAATCATGTAAATTACGGTAGTTGAATCGAATCCAACTGGAGCTGCTTTCGTTAATGTAATGAAACTGGGAGGCTCAATTAGGCTCATGATTAAAAAGGTAAAGAATCTTCAATGTTAGTATCTAAACCGCTCATCGGAGAAGGATTTGCGGGCTTTCCTTCTGAAGTATAAGGTGCGTGAGATCGTTCCGTTTGATCATTTCGAGAAAGAATGGTTAAATCATCTCCCACAACTTCGGTTGCGTAACGTGAATTCCCTTCTTTATCTTGCCAAGAACGCTTTTTTAGTTTTCCTTCGATGTAAACTTTTGTGCCTTTTCGGATGTATTTTTCGGCAATTTCGGCCAACCCTCTCCACAAAACGATGTCGTGCCAATCCGTAATTTCTTTACGTTCGCCTGTTTGCTTGTCGTTGAATATTTCGGATGTAGCAAGTGGAAAAGAAGCTACAACCGCTCCATTTTCCAAGCGTCTCACTTCTGGGTCCTTACCAAGATTACCGATTAAAATTACTTTATTGACACTTCCGTTCATTTGGTAAAACTAAGATTTCCGTATCAATAATACTTATTTTTTTCTAAACGAGCGTTTTTTCGAAGGTTTTGCTGCATCACTTTTTGAAATTTCCAAGCATTCCTCCAAGGTTAAATTTTCGGCTACGGTATCTTTTGGAAGTTTAAAATTGTCTTTTCCAATTTTTAAATAAGCGCCATATCGACCATTAAGGAGTTGAACATCTGGACGTTCGTCAAAACTCTTAATTAAACGATTTGCTTCAACCTGAAGTTTCTCCACGTATATCTCCACAGCCCGTTCGAAGGTAATGGTCATTGGATCTTCTCCTTTCGGTATGGATGCAAATAATTTTCCAACTTGAACATACGGTCCAAAACGACCATTGTTGACTTTTACATCTTGGTCCTCGTATTGACCAACAACACGTGGTAATTGGAATAATTTAAGGGCCTCCTCTAGCGTGATGTTTCCGATGGACTGGTTGCCTTGTAAGGAAGCAAATAATGCTTTTTCACCGTCTGCTTTTTCGTCGCCAATTTGCACCATTGGACCAAAACGACCAATTCGAACAATCACTTTTCTGCCTGATTCAGGGTGCATGCCTAATTCCCGTTCTCCGGTCGCACGTTCACTGTGTTCAAGTGTATTTTCAACCACGGTATGGAAAGGCTTGTAAAACGACTCCATCATGTTTGTCCATTCCAATCTTCCCTGTGCGATTTCATCGAATTCAGCTTCCACTTTAGCGGTAAATTGATAATCCATGAT
>JBEEIV010000115.1:0-3713 GCA_041169645.1 Bacteroidota bacterium | reverse complement strand
TCGATTTCCATCAAGTAGTTTTTTTCATAAAAAGCATAGGAATCAATACTTGCTGGAATAAAGGGAGCAAAAATACTTTGGTCATCAATGGTGATTACCTTTTTTGCATGTATTTGACTTTTCGTGTAGGTATAGATACGTCCACTTTTGATGTACATATCACTCGTTTTATTCTTTTCTGGCTTATTAGAAAGTAATATTTTACTGAAGCTAGCTTTGCTATCCATGTCAAACACCAAGTCCGTAGCTTGAGGTAGTTCGCCTTCATAGATCAGTAATTGATTTCCTTTGTAAATTCCGTGAAGTTTCCCGTATTCAAAAGAATTTAACTTTCCCATTTCGAAAGGAAAGAGTCCATTTTGAAACAACGATTGAATCTCCTTCTTTTTCCAGGAATGTGTCTTTTCAATCAGAAATATTACACGTTTGGTGCTGAAAATAAACGAACTTGGCTCAATCATTTTTGGCACAATGGAAGAGTAAATGGATTGATTGATTGACAGCGTTTGAATCCCATGGTCATCCCAATTTACTTCTTCTGGGTGATGAATGGCCCAAATGGCTCCATCCTTTGATGAAAAATAGGAGCGAAAATCCTGTGCATTTTCTTTATGGAGTAGTCCATAAGATACAAAGCCAATCCAGCAAAAAAGAAAAATACCTATAAGGATCAGGAAAGAACGTTTTATCATGCTACAGTTTTCTTCAAAATTAGCAAGATAAAAGCCGTAGAATTTTATACAAAGGTGAATTAAATTAACAGAAGATTGTTTAATCGAATAAATCTAATTGACTTTTATCCGCAAGTAATTGGAACGTCATTCTGTGATGCGCACATGGACCATATTTTTCGATGGCTTTTCGGTGTTCCATGGTGGGGTATCCTTTATTTTTTTTCCAGTGGTATTCTGGATAATCCTTATCAAGATTGAACATTATTTCATCTCGTTCCGTTTTCGCCAAAATAGAGGCTGCCGCAATGGATTGGTATTTTCCGTCGCCTTTGATCACGCATTGATGCGGAATTTGCTGATATGACGTGAATCGATTCCCGTCGATCAATAAAAAAGCGGGTTGTATAGATAACGCGTCAATCGCTCGATGCATGGCTAAAAAGCTTGCGTTTAAAATATTGATTTCATCAATTTCTTGGTGTGTTACTATCCCAATGGCGTATGCTAACGCTTCATTTTTTATTTGTTCTCGAAGAAGTAGTCTATTTTTTTCAGATAACTGCTTTGAATCGTTCAGTGCCGTGATGGGTTTTAAGGGATCTAAAATAACCGCTGCTGCTACAACTGGACCACTCAAGCAACCTCGTCCAGCTTCATCACATCCGCATTCAATGCGGTCTCGTTCAAGGTATGCTAATAAATTTGCCATTGGGTTCAAAATTGCAAAATTATTTGTAGATTAGCACATACGATATTAAACCATCCCGCTATGAAAAAAGTACTTTTTGGATTTCTTTTGTTCTTTTCAGCTTCGTTTACCTTTGCTCAAACAGCAAATTCAGCCAGCTGCGCTTCTTCAAAACAGTTAAAAGAAGGTATTTCTGCTGGAAAAATTGAAATCATTTTACCAAGTCAATTGACGGCCGAGGAGGTAGCGAGTTACGGAAAATATTACGAGCCGTTTTTCTATGTCGATTTTAACGCCAAGAATCACACGGCTACGTTTCAAATGGTCAGTAATACGTCAGAATCACGCTTGGTGATTTTGCGATTTTTATCAGCAAATCAAATACAAAACGTCATAGTAGATGGAAAATCTTTCTTGCTTCAAGATTTCTATCAAAATTTCCTAGAAAAATGAAAAAGTATTTCGCTTCCATACTCACTATTGGGTTAATGCTTCAAAGTTGTGGATCATCTAAAGATGGATTCAAACATTATGGACCTACAAAAGTAGACCAAACAAATGCCATATCGTTAGATGAGATGGTCAAGCGATTCAATCAAAATCCTCAGGAGGCAACCTTTACATTTTATGCACCAATTGTCAATGTTTGTCAAAGTGCTGGATGTTGGGTGAACGTAAAGAAATCAGACAGTGATTTGCTGCGTATTCGTTTTAAAGACCATTTTGGGATTCCCCCAAAGACGGAAACAGGCAATGTAGCTTATTTTCATGGAATCGCTTATTACGATACGATTTCTGTCCAATTACAAAAGCACTTTTTAGAGGACGGTAATGCCCCTCAATCTGAAATCGATAAAATTGTTGCGCCGAAAATCGAATTAAATTTTCAAGCTGACGGTGTATTGATTCCTACTTCTTCTTCAAAGCAAAAATAAGGAGCACAGCAGAGAGTGCATGGATAGTGATTTCCAACCAAATATTGGCAGATAGAAAAATCGCCATTAAATTGGCAGGAATGAGTATAATGGCTAAGAGGTGAAAGCGACCTTGGTATTTTTTATCTGAAATCATATTTTCCATTAGGTGTGAAACAGATGTGAAGTGGGATATCTTCCTCGTTGAGGTCATTAATTTCCACAAATTCATCAAATAAGTTCAAACCAATAAACAAGCAGTCAGGCTTGCATTTGGAGAGGAGTCGATCATAAAATCCTTTACCGTAACCCACACGGTGTCCCTGGTGGTTGATGGCCAGTAAAGGAACAAAAACAAAATCTAATTTTTCTTCTGGAATTTCTCGTCCACTTTTCGGTTCTGGAATACCAATTGACGATAGGGCCAATTGGCTGGTTCCTTCGTATAAAAACAAACTGAGTGAATGGTCGGAGAAATTTGATTTAGACAGTACAGGGAATCCTCCTTTTAGGACGATTTCTTCCAATAAGCCGTATGTATTTAACTCATGCTGTTTTTCAATTGGCAAGAAAAGACTGACGTATTTACCTTTAAATGAAAAAGAATCCATCACAAGTGCTTGCACTTGTGATGAGATTCTTGATATGTCGAATGGACTAAGTCCAGTTCTTTTTTCCTTTATAAGGGACCTGATCTCAGATTTGAGCATCAATTTTCAATCATTATAAGCGCAATCCAAGTGCGTTTAATTTTCGGTTGTCTACAACGTCTGCTTTTTTACGCAACGCTCCGATTGCCAATCCTTGGAATGATCCTTTCAGTGTTTTCACCATTTCATCCCTTTCAACTTTGTAATTTGTTGTAGCAGGAGCCTTGGTTGTTTTCATGATTTGAATCATGTATACGCCACTTTTACCTTTCAATGGAAGCGTTCGTTTTCCATTTTTCATGACAGTTGAGAACAACATACCGATGATTTCTGGTTCGTATCCTACATTCGCAATTTGTGGATTCGCAAATGTTACTTCAGCTGTTTGCGCAACAAGGTTGCAATTTTTAGCAACGGCTTTTAAAGAATTTCCTTTCGACATTTGGTTCATGATGCGTTTTGCTTTTTTCTCCACCATCAATTCCCTTTTCATTTCATCTCTCACATTCTCATAAGTAGGCTGACCTTTTTCTTTAATGGAAGTCACCATTCCAATCACATATTTGTCTTTGTCTTTGATCGGATAAGAAGTGAGTGATCCTACTGCGACACCATCGCTGTATGCCAATTCTAAAATTTTATCTGCCGCCATCGATGTCATGAATCCGTAAGCTTTTGGAGCGTTGTCTTCCAACACAATGGACCTTGAAACGTAATTTGCTTGACGAACAATCGTGTCAAATAAGCTAACCTTTTTAAGGTTATCGGTCGTTTTACCAATTTTTCT
>JBEEIV010000114.1:0-3377 GCA_041169645.1 Bacteroidota bacterium | reverse complement strand
CAAAAAAAATCCCGACATAGCCGGGATTTCAGTTTTATCAGTAAGCTGACTAAAGCTTGATTACTTTTTGACATTGTCCTTGAACCTGTACAAAATAGATGCCGGATGGAAGGTGTGCGATGTTCACGTTTGTTTCGCTTGTACTTAGTACAATTGTTCCATTCACATCAATTACACGAATGACTTCATTTTCAGCTGAACCTTGAATGTGTAACACATCATTTGCTGGATTCGGTGAAATGCTCAAATTGGTATTTGCTTTGTCGATTCCAGCCGAAGATCGAACATCGAACACAATCGTTCCAGGTGAAACACCCACTTCAAATTGATGCAATTCTGAATTTGATGCGTCAAAAATGTACACCGTTCCGGTTGAAAAGAAATCCGTTGTAGAGGCGTAAAGGTTTCCACTTAAAGGTTCTTGAGCTAATTCATAGAAATTCAAGTTGATGCCATTTACGGGACCAATGTTATTCATTCCATTGATATCAAAGTTGTTTAAACTTGTTTCCATGGAAATTTGATAAGTGATGTTATCATCGCGTAGTGCAGATGTACCGCAACCTGCGACTGCATTTGCGATGTTCACCGTGGTTGGCGTATTTGTACCCAATTCAAATTTCGAAATCGAAGTCCCTGTCCAATCCTTGTTGTTAACGGTGTAAAGTGCCGAACCGAATTTTACCAAATTGTCTGGGTTTTTTCCATCCGGACCTAAATCCACTTCGTTTCCATAGGTCAAATTGGCAAGATTTAATTGACCAATAATGCCTTTTTCATTTCCCCACTCGTATGCATTGTTCACGACTAAATAGGCTACAGAACCTTCTACGACAATGTTTTGAGTCGCCCATTTTGGACCAGTGATGGTGTCAAATACGTGCGTTAAATGTAAATCAGCAGTGTTGTACACATGAAGGTATGAATCATACGTGGTGAGGTATTCTCCACGAGTGACAATCAATTTGTCTTGGTAAACAGCAAGGTTTCTTACACCTGGACAAGTGACACTTGAGATCTCTTGATGTGTATTCAAATCCATTTTGAAGATTTTTGAATCTGCCGCAACGTAGTAATAATTTCCGTCGATGATCAAATCTGAAGCGAAACGCATGTTTTCAAGGGTGTCAACAATTTGATATTGTTGCGAGTTGGGTTGATAACTGCCAATGGTTACCGGTTCCATTATTTGACCAGTTTGATAGTCAAAATACCCCTCGTTTACCACCAAAACTTGGTGAAGTTGGTTTTGTGCAAAGCTCCAAGCGCTGCTCAATAAACTAAATGTAATCAATGCCTTTTTCATTCGTTCTGTTTTTTGAATGTGAAACAATAAAACAAGAAGAAGAAAAAAGTTGGAAAGCCTAGGGTACGATTCACCCTGTGCGAGTCCGACCTTTATCTGAAGTCTTCTCTCTGTCCGTTGGCAAGTCTTCTGGCTCATGTCCCTTTCAATTCGCCTTCCCGATTACTCAGTGGACTAATGAATTGCATTTTAGACATTTACAGCTGCAGATACAGCTCCGGATTCAAACCGGATTCCTTATTAATCTCTGTAAGAGAGAACCAATGGACGATGCAAAGATAATTGAATTTTCGTAGTACACACATGTAATTCTTTCAGACGAATGATGCATCTCGTAGCAGGAAGCCCATAATTAATTTGGCAGTTCTAAAAACTTGGATTATCTTTGCACCCGTATTGACCAAGGGTGTCAGTCTACATAATAATCATTTACATAAATATTAGCATGTATTTAAATTCAGAAAAGAAAAAAGAGATCTTCGCTCAACATGGCGGATCTGAAGTGAACACTGGTTCAACAGAAGGACAAATTGCATTATTTACTTTCCGTATCAGTCACTTAACAGAACACTTGAAAAAAAATCGCAAAGATTTCGGTACCCAACGAGCACTTCAGTTATTAGTTGGTAAGCGTCGTAGTCTTTTGGATTATTTAAAGCGTAAAGATATCGAGAAATACAGAGCGTTGATCAAGGAATTAGGACTTCGTCGTTAATCCGATCATCGATCACATTTTATTGGAAGAGGGGACTTCGGCTTTATGTCGCAAGTCCCTTTTTTGTACATTAATTAGTAAATAAATAAAGATGAATATAGGTTTAAAAAAGTCAATCATTACCGGCGGCAAGGAGATTAGCGTCGAGACGGGTAAGTTGGCAAAACAAGCGGATGGTTCCGTTGTGGTGCGCATGGGCGACACCATGTTGTTAGCAACAGTAGTTGCAGCACAAGAAGCAAAAGATGGCGTAGATTTTCTACCCTTAACAGTTGACTACCGTGAGAAATATTCCGCTTCTGGACGTTTTCCAGGTGGATTCTTCCGTCGCGAGGCACGTCCTTCTGAAACAGAAATTTTGGTCATGCGCTTGGTAGACCGTGCGCTTCGTCCACTTTTTCCAGACGATTACCATGCAGAAGTACAATTAATGATTCAATTAATTGCTTATGATGGCGTGAACAATCCAGATGCATTATGTGGATTTGCAGCATCAGCCGCGATTGCTGTTTCAAATATTCCAGTCAATGGTCCGATGTCTGAAGTACGTGTTGGACGCATCGACGGTGAGTACGTGATCAATCCAACAATGGCTCAAATGGAGTTGTCCGATATTGATATCGTGATCGCTGGTACCATGAAAGACATCAACATGTTGGAAGGTGAAATGCAAGAAATTTCTGAAGCGGAATTAGTGGAAGTGTTCAAAATTGCTCACGTTGCCATTAAAGAACAATGTCAATTCCAATTAGACCTTGCTGCTGAAGTTCCAGCTGCCAATCCAAAAAGAGAATATAGCCATGAGTCACACAACGAAGAAGTTCGTGCGAAAGTGTATGAATTGGCAATGGAAAAATGTAAAGATGTCGCTCGAATGGGCTTGGCGAATAAGTCAAAACGTACCGAGTTATTCGATGCAATTAAAGACGAAGTAAAAGCTTCTTTCACTGAAGAAGAGTTGGCTGAAGTAGCGAAATTTATTTCTCCTTACTTCTCTGAAGTGAAGAAAAAAGCAGTTCGTTGGGTGATGTTGAATGAGCGCAAGCGTTTGGATGGACGTAACTTCGACGAAATTCGTCCAATTTGGGCTGAAGTAGATTACCTTCCAATGGTTCACGGTTCGGCAGTATTTACTCGTGGAGAAACGCAATCCTTGACAACCCTTACTTTAGGTGGTAAAATGGATGAGCAGTTAATCGACGGTGCAACTTTTAAAGGAACGGAGAAATTCTTGCTACACTATAATTTCCCTCCATTCTCGACAGGTGAAGCAAAACCACTTCGTGGAACTTCTCGTCGTGAAATCGGACACGGTAACTTGGCGCTTCGTGCCTTGAAACCAGTTTTACCAGATGA
>JBEEIV010000113.1:0-4790 GCA_041169645.1 Bacteroidota bacterium | reverse complement strand
ATGACCAACGATGGATTTCAAATATCAGAAGTTGATTTACAGTTGCGTGGTCCTGGTGATTTAATGGGGACGCAACAAAGTGGGGTGTTAAACCTGAAACTTGCCGACTTATCGCGCGACGGACAAATCGTAAGTTTAGCGAGAGAAAAAGCGCGGGAAATCTTGGAGAAGGACCCAGACCTTTTATTATCAGAAAATTTACTCCTCAATCAGCGCATGCACCAAGTCCTGAAATCTCGTCCAAACTGGGGACGTATAGCATAAAAAAAAGGATGACCTTTCGATCATCCTTTTCCGATTATTTCATCTTTCGATTAAGCGTCTTGTAGCATTTCATCGTATGCTTCTTGTGAACCAACAATCATTGATTGGTATTCACGCACACCTGTACCTGCTGGGATTAAGTGTCCAACGATTACGTTTTCTTTCAATCCTAATAAGTGGTCTTCTTTTCCTGAAATAGCTGCCTCGTTTAAAACTTTTGTTGTTTCCTGGAAGGAAGCAGCAGAAATAAACGATTGTGTTTGAAGGGAAGCACGTGTGATACCTTGTAACAATGGTGTTGACGTAGCAGGCATTGCCTCTCTTGCTTCCACTAACGTTTTATCCTCACGTTTCAATTTCGAGTTCTCATCTCTTAAACGACGAACTGAAACCAATTGTCCTTTTTTCAATTCAGTTGAATCACCCGCATCTTTTACGAACATCATTCCATAAAGTGCATCATTTGCTTCCATGATATCCGCTTTATGTACCGATTGTCCTTCTAAGAAACGCGTATCACCAGATTCGATGATTTGTGCTTTCAACATCATTTGACGTACAATTACTTCAAAGTGTTTATCATTGATTTTCACCCCTTGTAAACGGTAAACCTCTTGGATCTCATTTACGATGTACTCTTGTACTTTCGTTGGTCCTTCGATGTTCAAAATATCGTTCGGTGTAATCGCTCCATCAGATAAAGGCTGACCAGCACGAACGAAATCGTTTTGTTGTACTAGGATGTGTTTCGAAAGAGGAACCAAGTATTTTCTTACTTCACCTAATTTCGATGTAATGATAATTTCACGGTTACCACGTTTCACATTTCCAAATGCCGCTGTTCCATCAATTTCAGAAACAACTGCTGGATTTGAAGGATTTCTTGCCTCGAATAACTCCGTTACACGTGGAAGACCTCCGGTGATATCCCCTGTTTTACCCGCCATACGTGGAATTTTCACCATGATATCCCCTGCTTCGATTTTGTCACCTTCAGCAACTGAAATGTGCGCATTAACCGGAATAGAGTATTCACGTAAAATTTCTTTCGTTTTTGGATCAATCACATGGATTGCCGGGCTTTTCTTTTTATCACGAGATTCGATGATTACTTTTTCAGTAAATCCTGTTTGCTCATCGACTTCTTCGCGGTAGGTAATGTTTTCAATGATTCCGTCAAATACCACTTTTCCTGTCACTTCAGACACGATCAAGGCATTGTATGGATCCCATTTACAAATCACATCACCTTTTTTAATTTTTGTATCGTTTGAAACCAACAATTCAGAACCATAAGGAATGTTTGCTGTCATGACAGTAATTCCCGTTTTCTCGTCTGTGATTTTCAATTCAGCTGAACGTCCAACAACGATTACTTGTTTAGAACCATCTGAATTTTTACGTTCAATTGTTCTCAACTCATCGATTTCTAATTTTCCGTTTGCTTTTGCTTTCAAGTCAGAGATATCTGCAATGTTTGATGCAGTTCCCCCAACGTGGAATGTACGAAGTGTCAACTGTGTACCTGGTTCCCCAATGGATTGTGCAGCGACAACACCTACAGAGTCTCCACGTTGTGCAAGGCGGTGATTCGCCAAGTTACGTCCGTAACATTTCGAACAAACGCCACGACGCATTTCACATGTCAATACCGAACGGATTTCCACTTCTTCTATTCCCGCATCCGAAATCGTGTTTGCGATGTCTTCAGAAATCAATTCTCCAGCAGCAATGATTAGTTCTTCCGAATCTGGCATATACACATCATGCACCGAAGTACGTCCCAAAATACGGTCATACAATGGTTCCACTACCTCGTCATTTTTCTTCAACGCCGTAGCAACAATTCCACGAAGTGTTCCACAATCATTTGAATTAATGACAACATCTTGTGCAACATCCACCAAACGACGTGTTAAGTAACCCGCATCGGCAGTTTTAAGGGCTGTATCGGCCAAACCTTTACGAGCACCGTGTGTTGAGATGAAGTATTCCAAGATCGATAATCCTTCTTTAAAGTTGGATAAGATCGGGTTTTCGATAATTTCTTGAACAGAAGCTCCAGATTTTTGCGGTTTCGCCATCAATCCACGCATACCAGATAACTGACGGATTTGCTCTTTCGAACCACGTGCTCCAGAATCAAACATCATATAGATGGAGTTAAATCCTTGGCGATCCGTTTTCAATTGATCCATCAACGTCGCTGTCAAGCGTGAGTTTGTGTGCGTCCAAATATCAATGATTTGGTTGTAACGCTCGTTGTTTGTGATAAGACCCATGTTGTAGTTCATCATGACTTCTTTCACTTCATTTTCCGCTTTACCAACCAACACTTCTTTTTCTTTCGGAATAATGATGTCGTCAAGGTTAAAGGACAAACCTCCTCTGAAGGCCATTTCATATCCTAATCCTTTGATATCATCAAGGAATTGAGCCGTTCGTGATGTTCCACAAATTTTCAATACCTCACCGATAATGTCACGAAGTGCTTTTTTCGTTAATACATCATTGATGTATCCTACCTCTCTTGGAACTTTTTCGTTAAACATCACACGACCACAAGTCGTTTCAATCAACATTAATTCCGGCTCACCATTTTTACCTAAATCATAAGATTTCACTTTGATACGCGCATGCAAATCAAGTTTTTTCTCATTGTAAGCAATGATTACCTCTTGTGGTGAATAGAACACCCCGTCTTGGCCTTTAACAATGTCACCTTCCACAGAAAGCTTTCCTTTCGTGATGTAATAAAGACCCAATACCATGTCCTGAGATGGTACGGCAATCGGCGCCCCATTTGCAGGATTCAAGATGTTGTGAGATGCAAGCATTAACATTTGAGCTTCCAAAATTGCAGCATTACCAAGTGGTAAGTGAACCGCCATCTGGTCACCATCGAAATCGGCATTGAAGGCCGTTGTTACCAATGGATGAAGACGAATTGCTTTTCCTTCAATTAATTTTGGCTGGAAAGCTTGAATACCTAAGCGGTGAAGCGTAGGGGCACGGTTCAATAGAACTGGGTGACCTTTCAATACATTTTCCAAAATATCCCAAACGACTGGTTCTTTGCGATCAACAATTTTCTTTGCAGATTTAACTGTTTTCACAATACCACGTTCAATCATTTTACGAATGATAAACGGTTTGTAAAGTTCTGCCGCCATGTCTTTTGGTAAACCACATTCGTGTAATTTCAAATCTGGTCCAACAACAATGACAGAACGTGCTGAATAATCTACACGTTTACCAAGTAAGTTTTGACGGAAACGACCTTGTTTACCTTTCAATGAGTCAGAAAGGGATTTCAAAGCACGGTTTGATTCCGTTTTAACAGCACTCGATTTTCTTGAGTTATCAAACAATGAATCAACCGATTCTTGTAACATACGTTTTTCATTACGTAAGATTACTTCTGGCGCCTTAATCTCGATCAATCGTTTCAAACGGTTGTTACGGATAATAACACGACGGTACAAATCATTCAAATCTGAAGTCGCGAAACGACCACCATCAAGTGGAACTAACGGACGTAATTCAGGTGGAATAACAGGTACCACTTTCACAATCATCCATTCTGGACGGTTGTCGATACGTGTTTGCGAATCTTTCATTGCTTCAACAACTTGAAGACGTTTTAACGCTTCATTTTTACGTTGTACGGAAGTTTCGTTTTCAGCTTGATCGCGCAGCGTATATGATAATTCTTCCAGATTGAGGTCTTTCAATAAATCATACAATGCTTCCGCTCCCATTTTCGCAACAAATTTGTTTGGATCTGAATCCTCCAAATATTGGTTTTCTTTTGGTAGAGCGTCAACAATATCCAAATACTCTTCTTCCGTTAAGAAGTCGAATTTTTTCAGGTTTACATTATCCAATGTCAAAGCTGCTCCTGCGTTAATCACCACGTAGCGCTCATAATAGATAATTTGATCTAACTTCTTCGTTGGTAAGCCTAATAGGTAACCAATTTTGTTCGGTAAAGAACGGAAGTACCAGATATGAGCAACAGGAACCACTAATGAAATGTGTCCCATACGCTCTCTACGTACTTTTTTCTCTGTTACTTCAACTCCACAACGGTCACATACGATTCCTTTGTAACGAATACGTTTGTATTTCCCACAGTGACATTCATAGTCTTTAACTGGACCAAAAATGCGCTCGCAGAACAACCCGTCGCGTTCTGGTTTGTACGTACGGTAGTTGATCGTTTCAGGCTTTAATACCTCCCCACTAGAGTGCTCCAAAATAATTTCTGGAGAAGCTAATGAAATGGTGATTTTATTAAAGCTACTTTGTTTTTTTGGTATTTCTCTTTTGAAAGCCATTTTTTATATAATGTTTTCGTTATTAATCAATTAGTCCATCGATACGTTCAAACACAATCCGCGAAGCTCGTGTAACAATACATTGAAAGATTCAGGTATTCCTGGTTCAGGAATGTTGTCACCTTTCACGATTGCTTCGTATGCTTTCGCACGACCCATCACGTCATCTGATTTCACCGTCAAGAT
>JBEEIV010000112.1:0-5739 GCA_041169645.1 Bacteroidota bacterium | reverse complement strand
AGATTGTTTTTATTTAGGAATAATAGCGAAACTTCACGGATTTAAAGGTGAAGTTTCGTTGTTTTTAGACGTTTCTAACCCTGCCGAATACGCAACGTTAGACGCGGTTTTCATTGAAATTGATGGAAGTTTAATTCCTTTTTTTGTTGAAAACATTAAGATTAAAACCAAAGGTTTTGTCGCAGTTAAATTTCAAGGAGTTGACACTGAAAAAGATGCGCAGCGCTTGTTGAAAAAACAAGTGTTCTTACCAGAAGCTTTTTTACAAGAACTGGATCAAACTTCCTTTTACGATCATGAAATCATCGGTTTTACAGTCATAGATCACCTTCGCGGTGACGTGGGAATTGTAGAAAATGTCATTGATATGGCAGCGAATCCCCTGCTACAATTAAATAAAAATGGGGTAGAGGTACTCATTCCTATTTTCGATGGACTCGTTCAGAAAGTTCAACGAAAAAAAAAGGAGCTTCATGTTAAAGCTCCTGATGGGTTGATCGACTTATACCTCAATTAATTGGCGTAAAGTAAATCCATTGCCAATTTCATTCGAATGATTTTTTTGGCTGATTCATCCACTTTTTTCTTAAATGCACTGTTTGTTCTGTACGCTGCAAGTAATTCTTGATGTGCTTTCATGGCGTCTAAAGGCATTAAAAGTATGTCACAGCCTGCATCGATTGCTTTGAATGCTGAATTAGGCACATTGACAACACCACCCATGTTCATGGCGTCTGTCACAACCAATCCTTTAAATCCTAGCTCTTCTTTTAATAACCCTGTTACAATTTTTTCCGAACAAGTAGATGGAAGTCCATCTGTTGCATATTTGGAATTGTTCTGGACAGCGATATGAGCTACCATGATGGATAATACTCCGTCAGCAATTAATGTTGGGTAGTTTTTTATTTCCTTTAATTCACCATCGATCATTTGTAACTCTTTGTGCGTATCTCCTGAGACAAGTCCGTGTCCTGGAAAATGCTTTGCCGTTGCAATAATGTTATTTTGTTGGGTTTCTTTTATAAACGCATTCGACCAAGGGATAATATTGGCAGGAACCGCCCCAAAACTTCTAAAGCCAACGGTTGCGTTGGGAGACATGTCGACAACGGGAGAAAAGTTGTAATTGATGCCAATTTTATTTAAGTCAGAAGAAATGGTTTTAGCACATGAAATTACCTCGGCAACTGTTTTTAACTCGTTCGCTTTCTTCACTGCAGTTGATCCAATGATTTTGCGGTTTACTAAGCTCGGTTCGGCGTCAGCACTATACAGAAAAGGAAGGTTTCCAATTTTTTTGTTTTTGGCTTCGAAATCATTGATCCAAGTAGAAAATTCCTCTTTCGTCCCATTCAGCATTAAAACCCCTCCAATTATGCGGTTTTTTATGTGTTGATCGATTGTTTCTTTTGTTTGTCCTAAGCGACCAACGGCAGGCATGATGAGTTGAGCAACAATTGCCGTATCGTCCATTAATTTAAATATGCGTTCCACTTCCTTATCTAAATTGGCATTTGATTTCAAATAGTCCGAAAGTTCAAATTGAAATTCAGTAGAAGGTTGAACGATTTCAGTATTGACATTTACGATAGTTTCGGAAGACTGTGCACACCCTTGAAAGAGTAAGCCAGCTAGAAATAAAGGAGTGATGAATTTTTTCATAAAAAGTAATTTCTCAAATATAGTCATCTCCTGCTCTGAAAAATAGTTTTCAAACGCAAGAAATAAGCATGGAATTGTCAATAACTGTGCCGAACCTCACTGATTTAAACAGCCATCGAATAAATTAAATTAACTTTGAGTTCATATTTATTTGATGTTGCGCAATTATTCAACGTATGAAGCATCAAATGGATGAACACATAACTAGCATTGAAATGAATAAATTAATTACTTTACTTTTCGCGCACCTTTCCTTCTTCGGATTTTCACAAGTTCAGAATTTTTACGACCGATCTACAATCCAAACCATTGAAGTGTTTTTTAGTTTTTCTAACTGGGATGCTCAATTGGATGCAGCAGTGGCTTCGGAAGCATACATCATTGCGGATTCAGTTCGCATCAATGGGGTGACATTCGATAGTTGTGGCGTGAAATACAAAGGCAATAGTTCGTATAGTCCGACCAATCAAAAAAATCCATTACACATCGAATTGGATCATATTAAAGGAAACCAGGATTATCAGGGGTATACGGATATTAAACTTCAAAATGGATACAAGGATCCTTCGATGATTCGTGAAGTGTTGTCATATGCCGTTCTGGAGCAATACATGGATTGTCCTAAAGCTAATTTTGCTAATGTGTACATCAATGGTTCCTATCGTGGGATGTACTCAAGTGCTGAAAGTATCAATAAAACCTTTAACGCGAATCATTATTATCAAAGCGGGGATACGTATTTTAAATGCAATCCAATTGGAGGGGCAGGACCAGGAAGTACGGTGAGTCCAGATTTAAAATACATCAGTATGGATAGTTCTGTTTATGCAAATGGATATGAATTACGTACGACTTATGGATGGAATCGTCTGGTAGATTTAATCAACACCTTAAACAATGATTTTACCAATATTGAATCAAAAATCGATATCGATCGCGCGATTTGGATGCTCGCATTTAACAACGTCCTTGTTAACTTAGACTCCTACAGTGGGGCTTTTCGTCAAAACTACTACCTAACATGGGACATTAATCAACGTTTTGTTCCAACCGTTTGGGACTTAAATATGAGTTTTGGTGGATTTCCTGGGGGTACAGGATCGGGGACACTTACACCAACAACCCTTGATCCGATGTCCAATAGTACCTCAACCATACATCCGCTCATCGTTAAAATTTTGGGAAATCCCATGTATAAAAGAATGTACATGGCGCATGTTCGAACAATCGTTCAAGAGACATTCGAAAGTGATTATTATTTGACGCTTGCCAATCAATTGCGTAACACAATCGATGCCACAGTCAATTCAGATCCGTATAAATTTTACACGTATACTCAGTTTCAAAATAGTTTAACAACGGCAGTGACAGGTGGCGGTGGACCAGGTGGTGGCGCAAGTATTCCAGGAATTCAAGCCTTGATGGATGCGCGCGTCGCTTATTTTAATACAAATGCCAATTATGTTCTGGTGGCACCGACCATTAGTAATTTTTCCTCATCTGTTTCATCACCAACATATAATCAGACCATCACAATCAATGCAACATGTGCAAATGAAACTGCTGTTTTTTTAGGGTATCGAACGAACCATCAATTGATGTTTAACCGTGTACAAATGTTCGATGACGGAGCGCATAATGACGGCTTAGCTGGTGATCATGTCTATGGAATTGATGCACTCGTAAATGGTGCCGTTTTTGAATATTACCTATATGCAGAGAATGGAAACGCAGGATTGTTTAGTCCTCAAAGAGCAGAACACGAATTTCACGAATTAACGGTCATCATTCCGAATCCTTTAGTAGGATCAATCCTCGTAAATGAAGTAGTTGCCTCTAACGCCACTTCTGCATTGGATGCAAATGGTGAAAACGATGATTGGATAGAATTGTATAATACTACATCGGGACCAATTGATTTATCTGGAATGTATTTAACCGATGACGCGCTTACGCTCATGAAGTGGTCTTTCCCGGTCCCAACGATTATTCCTGCTAATGGATATTTGATTGTATGGGCGGATAATGATGTTTTTCAGCCTGGCTTACATGCAAACTTTAAATTAAATTCCTCGGGTGAATTGGTGATTTTAAGCAATGGGGCTTCTTTTTATGATCAAGTTGGATTTGGTGCGTTGTCAACAGATGCGGCATACGCTCGATGTCCGGATGGAGGAGCAACTTTTGCCATCGTGGCTCCAACTTATGCTGCAACAAATAATTGTTATGCGAATCTTGAAAGTCCCAAGTTAGAGGTGAAGGTTTATCCGAATCCTTTTGACGGTCAACTGACCATCCAATTAGTTGAACAGATTCCAACATTCGTTCAGGTCATGGATGTCAATGGTAAATCACTCGTTTCAAGAGAAATCAACACCGAAGAATGGACCATTTCTACCACCAATTGGTCTGATGGATTATACATCGTTACCCTTCAAAATGAACGTGGTTTAAGTACCTTAAAAGTGATTAAATAATCTGAATCACAAAAAAAAAGCCCTGACGAATCCGTCAGGGCTTTTTTTTATACAGCGAACTGAATTAATGTTGTTTTTCTTCTTTCAAAGAGATTTCTAATTTCGAGAATTGCTCAGCCGTTAAAATGTTTTTTAACATCAGCATGCGTGCATCTTCATTTGATTTTATAATTGCTTTCTTTTGTTCCTCGGTGTAATTAGTTGCTAAAATCCCTTCGTTCTTTTGAGCAATCCCTAAGTGAATGGTGTATACCTGTTCTTGTTGTTCAGGAGTCAAATTCAACAAAGTTGTTTGACTTTTAGTTAAGTTTTGTGCATTTTGTTCTGGCGTTTGAGCAGTTTGTGCAACAGCTGTCATTCCTAAGAAAAATGAAAAACATAAAATCGTAATTGCCTTCATGTGTACTAATTTATTTTTTACTAAATCAAATTTACGAAACGAAGGTAAGGAAAAAAGAGGAAGATGTTTATTCTTTATTCCTGGAAGCGACTAAAACTAAATTTATTCCGTTAATTTCGTTTAAAATTCAATTTTGAAACTTCTTGCTTCGCAACATATAGACAAACGAAAATGGGATGAAATGGTTGCTTCCGATGAGCAATTAGATTTTTTTTCTTTGTCCTGGGTTTGGGATGTTTTACATCCGAACTGGCAAATGCTGTGCAGTAACCAAGGTGATTATCTCGGTCCAATTCCATTGGCGCGGAAGTTTGGTTTTTCCTACCGATTGCAGCCATTTTTCATACGTTCCTTGAATTTTGTACCGTCTTCAGTTGCTTCTTTTCCTGAATTAATTCAATTTTTAGCTTCCTCGTCGCCTTACATTCATTTGAATTTCGCGTCAACGGAAAGCACCTTATGTACTGGATTAGGACAATTTCAACAATTAGCACTAGAACCTTCCATAGAAGAACTAAGGATTGGCTATTCATCGAATGCGAAACGATTACTCAAAAAAATCCCCAATAAATATCGATTCGAAAGCATGAATTCACCAGAGTATTTTGTATCTTTTTTCAAAGATCAAAAAGGGGAGGAGTTAAATGGATTTACCGGTGCCGTTTGGAATCGCTTGTCGGATTTTTTGATCGAAACACAACAGAAGGGACTTCTTTCCCTCCGTGTGGTAAAAGAAGATTCCAACATCCTTGCAGCAGGGGCATTTATATCCTTTAAAGGAACGTGTTATTTTTTCAAAGGAACCGCGACTTCCGAAGGAAAGAAAAATGGTGCGATGTATTTTTTGTTGGATCAAGCTATCTCTGAAGTACAACCCACCCATCACACGTTAGACTTTGTCGGTTCGAATAATGAGGCAATTGCTCAGTTCTACCGAAAGTTTGGCGCAGCGAATAAATCGTATTCCATCCTGAAGCGAAATAATTTACCAGGAATTTTGAAATGGATTAAATCTTAACGAAAAATTAATTCATCCAAAAACAACCAAGTTGGATTTCCAACACCTAGGTGCCAATCGGGACACTTTCCAGGATTGACGATGGTGTATCTGATTCCTTTTACTTTTAATGTTTTGTCTGAATCAAGACTTTCTACAAAAGACTGATTTCGGGGATTTTTGTCATCTTTACTTGGTGC